>JBPCSC010000030.1:0-33115 GCA_051007495.1 Methylococcaceae bacterium
AAGGATCGCCACACACTCAAACAAAAGATTTCCCGACTAAAACCCCCTATAGATACTACTGCCCCGGCATATCTGGCTATCTCTGAACAGATTGAGCGATCTATTCAGTCACGCCTATCCCGTGTGGAATCTGTCCCTGAACTGGAGTATCCACTGGATTTACCGGTGGTAGAAAAGAAGGACGAGATACTTGAGGCCATCCTGGCCCATCAGGTAGTAGTGATTTGCGGAGAAACCGGATCAGGTAAAACGACCCAGTTACCTAAAATCTGTCTGGAAGCAGGTCGGGGAATATCGGGTTATATAGGGCATACCCAACCCAGAAGAATTGCTGCCCGGACTGTTGCCACGAGAATAGCCGAAGAACTTAAGCAAACCATAGGTCAGGCCGTAGGGTATAAAGTAAGGTTTCAGGATCATACCAGGCCAGAAAGTCTCATCAAACTGATGACCGACGGCATTCTTCTGGCAGAAACCCAGAATGACCGGTTTCTGGAACATTATGATACCCTTATTATAGATGAAGCCCACGAGCGCAGTCTTAATATCGATTTTCTGTTAGGGTATTTGAAATGGTTATTGCCAAAAAGATCCGATTTCAAACTCATCATCACCTCGGCCACCATTGATCCACAACGGTTTTCCAGACATTTTAATAATGCACCAATAGTTGAAGTGTCCGGGCGCACTTATCCGGTAGATATTCGTTATCATCCCGTCGAACTGGAAGAGAACGACGAAACTGACAAGGGAGAGCAACTGGCTATACTCGCTGCGGTAGATGAATTATGGCGCGAACAAAATGGGGATATACTGATATTCCTGAGCGGAGAACGGGAGATACGGGAAACGGCTGAATCATTGAGAAAACACCATCCCGAGCGTTGCGAAATCTTGCCCTTATACTCCAGATTATCCGTGGGAGATCAGGACAAGGTATTCAAGCCTAAAGGGCAGCGGCGTATTGTGCTGGCCACCAATGTGGCCGAAACCTCTTTGACCGTTCCGGGTATTCGTGCCGTTATTGATACCGGCTATGCCCGTATTAGTCGCTATAGTCACAGGAGTAAATTACAGCGTCTTCCCATAGAAAAAATATCCAAAGCATCAGCCAAACAGAGAGCCGGGCGATGTGGCCGTATTGGTGCGGGTATTTGTATACGCCTTTATTCGCAGGAAGATTACATCAATCGACCTGACTTTACCGATCCTGAAATTCTACGCACAAACCTGGCAGCAGTAATACTGCAAATGCAGTCCCTGCGCTTGGGTGATATATCTCATTTTCCTTTTGTTGAAGCCCCGGATGAACGATTGGTTCGAGATGGTCTTAAAACCCTGCAAGAACTCAATGCATTAGATGATAACCGGCGCATGACGGATACGGGCCGACAACTGGTAAAGCTGCCGGTTGATCCCAAATTAGGTCGTATGTTACTTGCGGCAGCGCAGGAACACTGTCTTACTGAAGTGGCTATTATCGTTTCTGCCTTGAGTCTTCCTGATCCCCGTGAGCGACCAGCAGAACAAGCCCAAAATGCCGATCAAAAACACGCAAAATTCAGGAATGATCAATCTGATTTTCTCGGGTTTCTGGCATTATGGAACGAGTTTGAAATACAGAAAAAAGAATTGTCCAGAAGCCGCTTACGTCAATGGTGCAGAGATAATTTCCTGTCTTACCTGCGTCTTCAGGAATGGCATGATATACACGGCCAGATTATGGAAGTCATCAAAGGTGAACTGGCACTTAAACTCAATCAGGCTCCGGGGGAATATCCTGAAATACACCGGGCATTATTATCGGGTTTGTTATCCAATGTCAGTTTGAAACAGGATCAAAACGAATATACCGGGGTAAGAGGAATCAAGCATTTCATTCATCCGGGTTCGTATTTGTTCAAATCAAAACCCAAATGGATTATGGCTGCCGAGCAGGTGGAGACTACCAGGATTTACGCAAGAACCGTAGCCAAAATTGAGCCGGAATGGATCGAATCGGTAGGCAAACATCTCATCAAGCAGCAGTATTATGATCCTCACTGGGAGCGCAAAGCGGCCAGGGCTGCAGTACATGAACGCACTCTGTTATTTAGCCTGACAATACAGGCCGGTCGCAAAATTCCGTATGAAAACATTGATCCCAAAGCTGCAAGGGAAATGTTTTTACGGTCAGGGCTGGTACAAATGGATTACGACAGCAAGGCACCTTTCTTTTTGCATAATTTTAAATTGCTGGAAGAAGCCGAATATCTACAGCAAAAAGGCCGAAGAGTGGATTTGCTGGTGGATGAGGAATGGTTATACCGTTTCTTTGATGAGCGTATTCCCGCTGAAGTAGTTAATGGTGTCAGTTTTGAAAAATGGCGCAAGACGGCTGAACGGAAAAATCCTGATCTTCTTAAACTAACCCAGGCTGATATTACCCGCAAGGAAGATTCTTCGCTGGACGGAATGAATTTCCCGGATACTTTTCATGCGGGCCCGATTCACTTGCAACTGGGGTATAGATTTGAACCCGGCCATGAAGATGACGGCGTGACAGTCATTATTCCCCTGCATTTGTTGAATCAGCTGGAACCAGAATCCTTTCGCTGGTTGGTTCCGGGTTTGCTCAGGGAGAAACTGATTGCTTTGATTAAATCCCTGCCAAAAACCTGGCGCATCCATTTTGTACCGGTTCCTGATTATGTCGATCGAATACTGCCCATGCTTGATTCGGGGCGGGGGGATTTATTAACCGCAATATCAGTGGCTCTGCGTAAAGTTGGGGGACACAGTGTTCCGGTTAATTCATTTCGAGAAGATATGTTACCGGTGCATCTGCGTATGAATTTCACAGTAGTGGATGAGTATAACAAGGTTATTGACCGTTCCCGGGATTTATCAGAACTCAAATCGCGTCGTTCTGGTGAGGCGAGGCAGAATTTTTCAGTGATAGCGAAACAGGTCTATTTGCATACCGGATGCAGGGACTGGACATTCGGGGATTTACCCGTACGCTTTGAGGGTCATCATGACGGCATGATGATATACGGTTTTACGGCGATGGTTGATGAGGGTGACAGTGTTGGGATTCGGGTGTTTGATACCCATGACGAGGCGGCCAATAAACATCCTTTGGGGTTGGCGCGTTTATTCAGGCTGTGTTTGGCTAAAGAACTCAAATACATCAAGAAAAACCTGATCATTGATGTGCAGGCCGAGCGGCTTTATAGGCAAATATCTGCTCACCCATTTTTATATGCTGATCTCAAGCAGGACAGGGATTTACGTGAAGATGTGCTGGACAGGTTAATGGGGGCATTATTCCTGGAAGGACAACCCGATATACGCAGTGCAGTGGAGTTTCAGCAACGGCTAAAAAACCATCAAGGGGAATTGGTGTTGAAAGCCGATGAAATGTCGCGTACCTCGAAAATGCTGTTGCAATCCCTGGGAGAACTACAAACCCGACTGAAAACCGCCCGTAGCGTAGCCCTGCCCGATATAAAAGAGCAGCTTGAATTACTCCTCTATTCAGGATTCTGGGTGACTACACCGTATATGCAGATCAAGGAAATTCCACGGTATCTCAAGGCAGCTTTGAATCGGTTGGAGAAATCAGCGCAAGACCCGCAAAGGGATCAGAAACTTTATCAGGAACTCCAGCCTTTTTTGAAACGGTACTGGTCAGCCATTAAAGATTCAAAAGGTAAAATCATGCCGGAATGCCAGAATTTTCGCTGGATGCTGGAGGAGTTTAGAGTGTCTTTGTTTGCACAAACGCTGAAAACGGCTTATCCGGTTTCTTCCAAACGCCTGGATGAGACCTGGAAACAACTGGAGGAAGGCAGGAAAAAATCCTAATCAGGCGTATTGAAGGGGGGGGTAATGACCTGACGGTGTTTGAGCAGGGAGATACGCACAATCTCCAGCAGCAGGATCAGGCTGGTTTCCAGCACCAGAAATGAGCCTATTTTAAGGTAAGCAAACAAGGGATGAATGTAACGCACCAGCCAACCTGATAACTCATCCAGCACCGCTGCCAGAAAACAACTGGAAGTAAGGGATATTTTAAGCAGCAGAGGGATTTCGGTGAATATCAAAAGATGAGTCAGGGTTAATACCAGCATCCCCATGGAAAACAAATGAAAATGGCTCACTTCCAGCAGGCTTTGATAACTCCGGGCTTGAGTATAATTTTCTTCAGACCCTAAATAATAGGCCACGACAGAGTGTGCACTTAAATCCATTTTATGGAAATACATGAGCGCGTTACTTAATGCAAACAGGGCGATATAGCCCAAAAACATGAGTACGATGGTATTGATCAGGTATTTCCGGCGTTGTTCGCCGGTAACGAAAAACCGCATCAATGAGTGTCCTGAAGCAAGCCGATCTGAACAATAGCCAAGGCACGCCGGGCCAGTTCCAGACTCGAATGGCAACTCAGTGTAGCCCCGCTGATGGCGTCTATCCCTTGATTGGGCAGTAATTCAGAATACGAGCGACCGGCCAGAGTATTAAGCCAGCGTGCGGGTGATCTATATTCGGGGGGTTCATGAAAGGCCAGTATTTCGATTTTACTTAGCCTGCCAAGCCTGTCCATTACGATTAACAGGGTTTGTTGTTGTGTTCTGACCTTTTGCGCGTCAATAAAGGCATAGGTTTGCGGGACACCGTCAGACTTGCCTACATATACGGTATAAAGGGATGATTCCAGTTTGGTATGAGCCTGTTTTTGAATGGCATCTACCTGGGTTTCACTCAAAAAAACAGGCTTGGGTTCTATTTCCAGGCCGGATTTTCCGAAGGCCAGTTCCATGGCTTCTTCCTTACTGAAATAGACCTCGCTCCCGGCCTCGCCACACAAAAACATATTGAGTACCACGCAGCATACCCATACTCTTAAGCTAAGGCGCACAGGTTGCCGGGTTGGGAAGGATGTATTCAGCATGATTGAATGACCCTCTGAAGGTTTTGAATCCGGTTTATCAGGTAATGGCGGCTTCAATATCACGAAGTATGGCAGTGGCGGATTCCATGCCTGATTCACGCAATGCGTACAAAGGCAAGGCGACTACGTTATCGCAACGATACTGATGACCGGCAAAGTCGATTCCCGGTACGCCCACTGGAATAAATACTTCAGGTTCCCGGGTAAAACCCATGCCCGAACGACCAATCACTATTGTGGGTATGTCGGTGACTGGCGGTGGTGTTAAACCGAGGCTGGAAACCCATACTAATACATCGGCTTCTTTCCGGGCCAATAGCCGTGCCGTGCCGTTGTGGTAGGGATCATACTCAGGATAACCCCGAGCATAACTGACGCGGGTGGGGTATCCGCTAATCCAGGTGCAGACCTGACTGGCCGTTCTATCGCCTTCTTGTCCACCCAAAGGCAAGGCGGCTACCCGAGTGCCGCCCTGATTCAGGCTTACGATCATCCGGCAGATTTGCTGAATGCCCAGTTCGGCATGAGGCATATTGAGTTGCCCGGCGGCCCAGGTGACGACGCTGTAATGGGCTGAACGCATTCGGTCAACCACAGATTGCAAGCGGCTGATGGGTATTCCGCCTACCTCCGCAACCGAGGGCGGTGTATTTTTGGCTAGAGCAGCCAACGTAGCGGCTATGGCCGGAAGGTCTTCAAGACGGGCCGGAATGACTTCTGGTGAACGTCCATCGGGAGAAATGGCCGCAGTGCCTGAGGGTTCTGCACCGATGTAAATGATGTCTCGCTGAGCCACATCTGCGCCGAACAGGGTTTCTTCAGGCCAGATAAACCGTTCGAAGAAACGCGGGAACTGCGCTTCGATGTCAGTCCCAAACGAAACCAGCACCTCGGCCCGGTTCTTGAGTTCACCCAGGGTTGTGGCCATCCAGCCGGAATCCGCCAGCACCAGCAAATTTCTTAAACCACCTTCCGAGCGTTGCTGATCGAAAATGCCGCGACAGCGTTCGATCAGAGATAGGGCGGCCCGGGTCTCGTTGACGTCGGTACCAAAACCGCTGAATACCGGAAGATGCGCTTCCGCAAGCAACCGGGCAGCCAGGGCGATGCACTCGGCGCGACTGGCCGTTTGGCCGTTGATTCTGGGTGTCGTGTCGGTCAGCGGGGTTTCAAAACCGGCTTTGGTGATGGGATCACCGTGTTGTGTGACGTTAATCTGGTTGCCGGTTACACGGATGTGCAGGTCGTCGGATGCTATACCACAGAAGGGGCTAGGGACATTTTCGAAAACCTTGGGTGTTTGCTGATTGGTCATGCCTGATGCCTGAGTAATGGTAGGGGAAGGGCAAAAATGCGAAGCGCGAAGAATAGGTGTTTCCTCCGCGCTTTTCAACTTGAGTCCGTTGGATGAATGGCGGCTGACTCAATGGTTTACTCATAAGAAATAGTCTTAGGTAATCTCAATTATTGTCCACGAAAAATAATCAACCTAGACTTCCACCGCGCATTTAGCGTGATTCACCACCGTTTACATACCTATACAGAAGGATAGATCAGTGACCAGCACCAGTACCGTTATGGCTCTTGTTTCGCCGGCTTTTCGCGAGATATGGAGCTATATTTCCCGCCTCGAAGCCCCGTTTTCACTGGATGACATCGAGGGTTTTAATGCCTTGTACAAGCACTCTTATTACACGCTTAGTTGTGAAGAACGACGCGAGGTTGAAGCCTTCGTCGATACCATGGTTGAGAAAGTCGGGCGTAAAGAATGGGCTGCCCGCATCTTCGGCGTCGTTTGAGGCCGTCTCCTTGGCATTCGGCCGTCAGAATTCGCGCCTTGGACTCTGGAAGCACTGGCGTGTCCAAACTAAAAACCCCGAGCAGTCGCCTCTCACCAACATGCCCCACTCGGCGCGACTGCGAGGGGGTCCAAGCCAAGGCGACCTCGCTTCAGGTCGCCTCCGTTACATCACGGTTGAATGCCTGACGGCCTGTTCCGTTTCCAGAGTGAGCTTGATTTCCCGCTGATAACGCGGGAATTCTATCCCTTCGGTTCGTAACAGCGCGTCAATCTCAAAGCATAAATCGCTGGTGACCAACATTACATTGTCTACGTCGTTCACGAACGCAAACAGCTCAAAATTCAAGCTATTTTCCCCAAACCCTCGCAGCACCACGGAAGGGGCCGGATTCCGGCGGATCTCCGGGTGGGATTCCGCGATCTCCAGCAACAGGCTACGCAAGCGTTTGGCATCGACACCATAAGGCACACCCAGGGGCAACAGGATGCGTCCTACCTTGTCGGCGTGGGTGCGGTTCATTACATTGCCGGAAATAAGGCTGGAGTTGGGAATGAATACCGAGGCCCGGTCAAAGGTGGTGATTTCCGTGGCCCTCACGCTGATCTTTCTCACATACCCCTGATAATCACCTACCACCACCCAATCGCCCACCTTAATAGGGCGTTCTACCAGCAGGATGAGTCCCGAGACGAAATTGTTGACGATATTCTGCATGCCAAAACCGATACCGACCGACAAGGCACCGGCGATGATGGCCAGATTGGAGAGATCCAGGCCTAGACTGCCCAAAGCCGAGACCACGGCAAGGGTGAACCCGAGATAACCCAGCGCGGAACGGATGGAATGACGAATCCCGGTATCCCAACGGGTTTTCGGGAAAATGCGGGTGTCCAGCGTTCTTTGCAGCAAGCGGGTTCCGGTCAACAGGCCAATCAACAGCACACTCGCCCACAGCAGGTTGGCCAGAGAAAAAGACAGGCTGCCGATGCGGAACCCGAAAAATGCCTGATACAGCCAGGTAGCCAGATGGCTGGTACCTACCCCCCACAGCAAGAGAAAACCGATTCCAGCCAGGGTCAAGGTCACCAGGCGGATGAGTTCATGGCTCCAGAACTGCACCAACTCACAGCCTTCCTCACTGAGTGCGAGTGTTTGTCGTAAGCGGATTCCCGTTGCGGAATCGGCGGCAAAAAACCATTCCATTGATTCTTCGGCGAGTATCAGCAGTTCCCGGGTGATTTGTATCAATCCGGCAGTCATCAGCCATTGTATGGTCATCAATTGAGCCAAAGCCACATAACCGGCCAGGCCGGCCAGCGGAATCAACAGCAGCGACACACCCAGCACCCGGCCCAAAACGGTGTTGGGTTGAGCCACCCAAAGACAGCGCAGCAAACCAAAAAGCAAACCGGGAACCACCCAGGCAAACCCCAGGCGTTCCAGCAGTAGCAAGTCGCTGGCGTCTTCAACTAACGACAGTGTTTTTGTCGTCATGCAGTCGATACCGAAACTGATGACCAGGGCGGTCAGCAGCCAGGCGGGGATGGGAGGGTGCGATCCGGTTTGGGCGATGCGGGCTACGATGGCCACCGTGACAGCGGCGACCAGGAATAACGTTGCCGGGATGAGTTGTTCGACGAGAGGCCCTTCCCAGAACGGATCCATCATTAGAACGACCACCAGGCTAAACAGCGGGGCGGTGGGCAATAAGGCGTGGAATGCACTAAGACGGATAACGGATAAGTAGCGGCTTAGGCGGAATGGGTGAGCATCTACCGGTTGAACCCAGGTATGACGCAGCACCTGGCGCAGGGCCAGGCCAAGCCCCGCAGCCAGCACGAGTATCCAGATCAGCCTGGACACCGCATGTGGGTATTCGTCGCGCAAGGATAATTGTTGCCCGTGTTTTTGGAGCGTATCCACCACCGTGCCCCACTGATTGCCGGCTTGAACCCACACGGATGAAGCCAGCGGCCAAGGGCCAGGAGTCAACAGGCGATGAGTAAAGCGGCTACGCCTTAGATCGCTGATTTCAGTGGCCAGACGATCGGCACGGTTGATGACCAGTTCGGCCTCCTTGATACCCCCTTCAACCTGAGCCAGTTGCTGATTGAGTGACTGCCGTCGAACCGCGACGCTGGTGGATTCCGGCGGTTCATTCGGGCCGGGCGGTTTGCCCAAAGCCTGTAAATCATCTCGTATGAGATTGGTTTCCGGTTCGGCTTTGTCGGCGGCTATGCGGATAGTCAAGCGCAGGTCATCCAAAGATTTCTGCCAGACATCCAGACGCGAATCATCCGGGTTGGGTTGATCCAGGCGCTTGTCCAGTTCATCAAGGTTTTTTTGCCAGCTTCTGACCGCCACCACGATTTCAGGGCTGGTAGCCGGGGCCGCCTGAGCGCAGATTCCAGTCATCAAGCTCAATATGAGCAATAGCCCACCCTGCACGCCTGTCATTTCAGTCTATCCCCAGTTCATTCCAGAGCGAGTCTATCCGCTGTTTGACCGCAGCCGACATTTCTATGGGTACGCCCCATTCACGCGTGGTTTCACCCGGCCATTTGTTGGTGGCATCAAAACCGGCTTTTGAACCCAGTCCTGAAACCGGCGAGGCGAAGTCCAGGTAGTCGATCGGGGTGTTATCGACCAGAGCAATGTCTCGCACCGGATCCATGCGGGTTGTGATGGCCCAGATCACGTCCTGCCAGTTGCGGGCATCAATGTCGTCGTCCACCACAATCACAAACTTGGTGTACATGAATTGGCGCAAAAACGACCAGACCCCAAACATGACCCGTTTGGCGTGTCCGGGATATTGTTTCTTCATGCTCACTATGGCCAAGCGGTAGGAACAGCCTTCAGGCGGCAGATAAAAATCGACGATTTCCGGAAATTGCTTTTGCAGTATGGGAACGAATACCTCATTCAAGGCCACGCCTAATACCGCCGGTTCGTCCGGTGGTCGTCCGGTGTATGTGCTGTGATAGATGGCTTGTTCGCGCTGGGTAATGCGCTCTACGGTGAATACCGGAAATTGCTCCACCTCGTTGTAATAACCGGTGTGATCGCCGTAAGGCCCTTCGGGGGCGGTATCGTCAGGATAGATGTAGCCTTCCAGTATGATTTCGGCTGAAGCCGGCACTTGCAGGTTGCTCAACAAACAGGCCGCAACCTCGGTTTTGGAACCACGCAGCAAGCCGGCGAATGCGTATTCCGAAAGCGTGTCGGGTACGGGTGTGACCGCACCCAGCAGGGTGGCCGGGTCAGCACCCAGTGCGACGGCTACCGGAAAGGGTTGGCCCGGATGGGCCGACTGCCAATCGCGGAAATCCAGCGCACCCCCCCTGTGGGCCAGCCAACGCATGATGAGCCTGTTCTTGCCTATAACTTGTTGCCGGTAAATGCCCAGATTTTGTCGCTCCTTGTAAGGGCCACGGGTAATGACCAAAGCCCAGGTGATTAAGGGCGCGGCATCTTTGGGCCAGCAGGTTTGAATGGGGTAACGGCCCAGGTCAATGTCATCAGCGTGCAGCACGATTTCCTGGCAGGCCGGGTTGCGGATTTCCCGTGCAGGCATATTCAGCACTTGCTTGAACACCGGCAACTTGTCTACCAAATCCCTAAAACCCTTGGGTGGATCGGGTTCCTTCAGAAAAGCCAGCAACCGGCCTATGTCACGCAGTGCGGCGACTGAATCCTGACCCATGCCCAGTGCGACCCGTTGTGGGGTACCGAACAGATTGGCCAGCAAGCGATGGGAAGAACCGATAGGGTGTTCAAACAACAGGGCAGGGCCCTGACGTTTCAGGGTGCGGTCGCAGACTTCAGTAATTTCAAGGACGGGATCCAGCGGAGTGCTGATCCGTTTGAGTTCGCCCAGGCTTTCAAGATGGCGTATGAACTCACGCAGGTCACGGTATTTCATGGCATTAATATAGTTAGAGTGAAGTAGACCCCGAAGGCCAGACAAAATGGCCTAAAATCAAGTCAGGTTTCAGACGTGCAGCAGTGTGTCTGCTGCCCCGGTTCCCACTTTATTCTGGCTACACCGCCCGTCCCGTGGCATAGACCTGGACGGTAAACGGTGAGCCCTGATCAAGCGTCTTACCATGCCCATACGCCCTCATACACCGACTCCCGATTAAGGGTAAAAAACAGGCCACCCAAACTGGCGGCCATTCTGGAAGTAATCGTTTGAGGGCGCCAAACAGAAAGAATTGAGAGGAAAAAGACCATGCCCGCCTGGAAGCCCGGCGTTGTCTGGTGATGGATGACCTGAACCCATGAGCTTCCAGCCATCTGTATTGGCCGAAACGTATCGCCGGAGGGGCGACAACTATCGCCAGAAAATCCCGGGAATTCAAGAGGTCAGTTGGTGCGGTTGTTCTGGTTCAGGGAGCGGTTGCACGGCGTATTGCCGCAGATGGCGAGTTGTCAGTCTGTAGCGATGGCACCTGACCGCCTTTGAACAGGGCGGGTTGGACGTGCATTCGAGCCGTGACGGGATCTGAAATATGGGGAGTATCCTGGTCTCCCCCCAAAAAAAAGGGGCGGATGAAACCGCCCCTCCATCGCCTGTGCCGCCAGGGCTAGGCCATTATTCTGCGCTCAGAATCTTGCTGTATACGGACGTGCCGTTGATGTCTTTGAAGTCAACCGTAAGTGCGCTGCTGTTCTTGTCGATGTTGACTTCACCGAAAAACTGCAAACCGGCATAAGGCGACAGATTAGCCTGACCTGTCGGTGGAGCCTTGTAAAACGCCACTTGCGGGCCAAAGGTGGCATCCGTGGTGTTGGGGCCAAAAGAACCTGCGTTCAGCGGGCCTGCGACGAATTCCCAGAAGGGTGAGAAGTTTTTGCTTATGGCCTTGGCGGGGTCGTAGTAATTCGCAGAGGCGTAATGCACATCGGCGGTCAACCAAATGACGTTCCTGACCTTGCTGCTTTTGATGTTTTTCAGCAGACCGGCCATTTCCAGTTCACGACCGGCGGCAGGGCCGTCGTTGCCGTTGGCAATCGCTTCCCAACGGGCATTGCCGTCTGCATCCTTGCCATCTCCTACGTTCAGACCAATCGGCATGTCAGCCGCGATGACTTTCCAGGTGGCTTTAGACGACTTGAGTTGGGTTTGTAACCAGGTGACTTGATCTTTGCCCAGGAAGCTGGTTTCAGCACTTTGTTTGGTTTGCAGATTAGTCGTATTCGGACCGCGATAGCTACGCATATCCAGTACGAACACATCCAGCAGCGGACCATAAGAAATTTTGCGATACACGCGGGAAGATTCCGTAGCGTTGTAAGGACGCAGCGGCGCGTATTCGCTGAATGCCGTGGCGGCACGAGCCACCAGCGTGGGGACGTTCTTTTCGGTGTAGCGGGTATCTGCACTTAGATCTTTGCTGTCTGACCAGTTGTTAACCACTTCATGGTCATCCCATTGCCAGATTTGCGGTACTTCCGAGTTGAAGCTGCGGACGTTGTCGTCCATCAGGTTGTACTTGTAGCGTCCACGGAATTCTTCCAGAGTTTCAGCCACTTTGGATACTTCAGGGGTCACAAGGTTGTTCCAGGTTTTGCCGTCTTCAGCCGTGACGGTAGGAAGAATGATGCCGTCGGCGTAGATGTTGTCGCCGCTGTGGATGAAGAAGGCTGGATCAACCTGACGCATGGATTCATAAATTTTCATGCCGCCAAATTCCTTGTTGATGCCCCAACCCTGACCGGCAGTATCGCCCCCCCAAACGAAGCGTATGCTTTCGTCGTTGCTCAAGGTGTGAAAGCTACCGACAACCGGGGTGCTCTTGGTGTGTGCACTGGTCAGGTCTTCAAACCACACCTTGACATAAATGTCCTTGCCCTTCGGCAGATTGGCCAGCTCCTGTCGAGCGGTGAAGTCAGTACCGGCCATCGCATAAGGGCCACGAACCACTTTGGAATCAGTGAAATCCTGATTGGCGGAGTACTCAACCATCATGCGGGACTCACGATCCGCACGGCTCCATACGATGATGCTGCCGTTGCCCATATCTCCCAGCTGTATGCCTTGATCCATCATGGGGGCATCAGCGGAAGCGGCAGAAGCCGCCAGGCAACCCAGGGCAGCCAGCATAAAGGGCAGTGTACGCAGGCAGAAAACGCGATTTGACATGATTTATCTCTCTATTGGAGGTTAAAAGGGAGCGCGGATTAAACTATCGTAGTGATACAGCAAGATGAACGGAGCATGAAGTTTGGATGCGGCCAATGTGTGCAGCCGTGGAGGCCTTCCGGCAGCGGGATGGACGCCAAGCCTCGCCGGTTGCGTCATGGAGGCCAGGATAATCCCATTCCGAGCTTCGTTTGTTTCCTGTGACTAAACAGCAAGCGGTATGGGGTTTAGTCATTCCAGATCACCATGGGCCACTTTAGCCCTGATTTTTTCTATGAGTTCCCAGATTCCAAGCAATAATTTTTCGTTATCCTGCTCCCATCCAATAATGAAGTGCGATCTTCTGTGTTCAAAAAAAAGGGCTGATCTCAATTCGGTCAGGGTTTGTGCCTGACCCGAATTGGCCATATTCGCGCACGCCTCAAATGAACTCATGGCGTTGTACCCGTCAAGGCTTAGCGCGAAATCCATCCAGCCACACAGCCTGTCGCTATTTTGATCAGGAATGTCAGACAGTTTGAGGTCTTCGTTGGCTATATAACCTCTGGATTGAGGTGAGCCGTTATTGGAAAGATTGGTATCAAGGGAATTGGGGTTTGTTTCTGTTTTTTTCATGACATCTCCTCACGCTTGAATAATGCCTCGGGGGTAATATCCAGGTCGGCCAGGGTGCGCCAGTTTTCCAGCGTATAACCGATTTCCAGAAGGCCTTCAGGAGTTCGGTCATATATCACGTCGTTACCGAATAATACCGGGCCACCGGCCAGTTTTTCAGCCCATCGCATGGCCTTGCAAAATGCAATATGTAGTTCGTAAATATACCTGGTATTCGGGTGTTTTTTGTAACCGCCTCCGCGTTCAAAATCCCACTCCTCCTCAAACAGCCAGGCATATCGGGGCTTGTCATAAGCCAGATGGAAATAGGTTTTATAGTCCCATTCAAATGATACCCAGGCATATTCCCCTGAATACGTCAGCGCGTAGCGTTTTCCCCATGGATCTGCCGCCATACCGCTCACAAATTCATCCAGAGTGATGAGTGTGCTGTTTTCTATCGTGATAATCGCATCAACGCCCATATCGTCCTCATATAAGCCCGGCATGCCGGGCGGTGCTTGTTTACAGGTGCGGTCTTACGCCAATTTCAGTCAAGGTGGCGTATTCTTGCAGGCTTAAGGTTTCGGCGCGGCGGCCTGGGTCTATTTGGGCGTGTTCAAAGTCGGATTCGGTGAAGTAATCACGCAAGGCATTACGTAAGGTTTTGCGGCGTTGAGAAAAGGCAGCGGTCACGATACGCCCCAGTGCCTCATGGCTAACGGACACCGGTGGCGTGGGGTGTGGGCGCAGACGCACGATGCTGGATACCACCTTGGGTGGCGGATGGAAACTCTCAGGGCCTACGTCGAATAGCGACTCGGCCTGACAGTAATAGGCCGCCATCACGCTTAATCGGCCGTAATCCTTGCCTCCCGGTGCGGCACACAGGCGATCAACCACTTCTTTTTGCAGCATAAAGTGCATATCCAGAACGTGATCGAGTTGTGTGAATAACCAAAACATCAGTGGGGTGGAGATGTTGTAGGGCAGGTTGCCGACGATGCGTAGCGGTTTGCCTGCGCTCAGTTGGGTGAAGTCGAAACTCAAGGCGTCTGCTGCGTGCAGATGAAAACGAGGCTGGCCGGCGAAGCGTCGGGTCAGGCTCGTGACCAAATCCCGATCCAGTTCTACGGCATCCAGGCGGCCACAGTGGGGTAGAAGTTCAGCAGTCAGCACCCCTTCACCCGGCCCGATTTCAACCAGATGCTCCTCAGAACCCGGACTGATCGCGTGTACGATGTGGCGGATGACCCCGTGATCGCGGAGAAAATTTTGCCCGAAGCGTTTGCGTGGAATGTGGCTCATCGGAGTCCTGCCAGTTGATAAGCCATACGCAACGCCTCGGCCATGCTGCTGCTTTCGGCCTTACCGGTTCCGGCCAGATCCAGTGCCGTGCCGTGATCGACCGACGTGCGAATAATGGGCAGGCCCAGTGTGATGTTGACGGCCCGTCCAAACCCTGAGTGTTTCAGCACCGGCAAGCCTTGATCGTGGTACATGGCCAACACGGCATCAGCCCCTTCCAGTTGACGCGGCAAAAACAGGGTATCGGCCGGTAAAGGCCCGGTGAGCGACATGCCTTCCTGGCGTAATTGTTCCAGCACCGGAATGATGACATCGAGTTCTTCACGACCTAAATGCCCACCCTCACCGGCGTGAGGATTAAGCCCGCACACCAGAATGTGGGGTTCAGGGATACCAAAGCGCAGTCGGAGATCGCGCTGCAATACGCTCAGTGTCAGAGTCAGGCTGCGCGGGGTGATGGCGCGACTGACATCCGCCAAAGGCAGATGGGTGGTCGCCAGGGCCACCCGCAAACGATCCGCTACCAGCATCATCACCGGGGTGCCGCCGACCTGTTCGGCCAGAAACTCGGTGTGCCCCGTAAAAATATAGCCCGCCTCATTGATGTTGCCCTTGTGTACCGGTGGCGTAACCAGGGCGTGAAAATCACCATTCAGACAGGCCAAGGCCCCGGTAGCTATGGTTTCCAGCACATACTCGGCATTTTGAAGCGTGAGCAGGCCCGGGCGGGTGTCGGCTTTGGATGCCGTCGGCCATACCCGCAAAGTGCCGGGCAGATGTGCACAGGTGAGGCCCGGCGTGACTTCTTTTACCGTTAAAGGGAGGCCGAGTAATTGGGCGCGGTGCCGGAACAAGTCTGGGTCGCCGAGGGCGGTCAAGTCGAACGGCCAGGCACGCTGAGCCATGGTGATGCAGAGATCCGGGCCTATACCGGCCGGTTCACCGCTGGTAAGCAGAATTTTTTTCATTGTCTAAACGGATGAGTGTGGTCAGGGCGTGATGCCGGTAGGCCTGGGCATCAACGGGTAGGATATAGGGCGTGCCGCCACCCAGATCATAGTGGGATGGCGTTGGGTTTTGTGTCTGTTTGTGGGCACTGCGTATCAGCAAACCCACCCGCACGGCCGTCACGACCGCCCATTCCGAGGGTCGGGCCGGTTTCAGGCCGTCCAGGCCATATTCGTAGCGAATTTGCTCTACATTGTCGAGCAGGGGGCTGCTGATCAATCCGGGAGCGGAGCCTCTGTCTTGCAATTCGGCCCGAACCAGAGTGGGTATTCCATCTCCTGAGGTGCTGCTCCAGGTTCTGAGGTAGTAGATATGTACCTGATAAGCCCGCAGATCAACCGGGTAGAGTCCGTCCCGGTAGCGCATTCCGAACACCGTCATTTCATCACCGCTGATCGTACGGCTTAAGCCTGGGGCCATGGGCGTTCGGCAGGTGCTGTCTGAACAATTGGTGATGGCCGTGCAACGCCCCACCTGGCTGCAATAGCCTAAGGTATAGCGGTTGTCGAATCCTTGCAGATATACCCGTCCGTAGTCCAGATCGTCTTGATCACCGTCACCGTCGTCGTCATCGGCCCCGGCATCCAGTGTAAACCCGTGGGTGTCGGCATGACGGATCACCAGACGTTCTACGCCGCTCATGGCTCCGTCTACACAGCGGCTGGTGGTGGCGGGTCGGTCGTCAATTTGTAGCGGCACAGACAAACCGGGCAGCAAGCCCGCCAGGGTTTTGGCGCAGGCATCAGGCAGCGTGTCCGGGAACGGCGGCCAGCGGTGCAACGCGCCTAGAAATCCGGCCAGACGCAAATCGTTTCTGAGCGTGCTCAGGGCATAGCGTCCGGCTTCCCGTTCCTCGCCGCGCTCAGTCAGAGCGTCCATGTTGTGGCGGGTTTCCATGGCCAGGCGGGTCACCAAGGTCAATAAAACCAGCCCCAGGCTCAGGGCAATCATCAGCTCCACCAGCGAACTGCCGCGCTGCGTCCAGGCTGAGTCCAGGCTCTGGCCCTTAACCGGATGCACGACTCAGCACCGTACTGATAACCCGGCGTTTGGTCTCCTGACCGAAAACACCCGCCCCACAAGTATTGGCCGGTATCGCGTCCTCGAATGTCGAAGACCAGGCCACCGACACCACCCACTGTCCTTCGTTTCCGGGTACGACGCAGGGGTGAAAACGGGTTGAATCAATGGGGTGTCGTCCGCCGGTGAGGCACGCCTCATCAGGGTGATCAGAGGCCAAACAAAGCGTATCGACCTGCATACGGGTGCTTATTTCTTCAAGCAGCATCAGTGCATCCAGGCGATCAGCCGACTCCATGCTGGCTTTAAGAGAACGGGTTTGCAAACCGGCCAATCCCATCAAACCGACGGTGATTACCAGCAAAGCCACCAGGACTTCCATCAGGCTGGTTCCGCTTTGGCTGGGTTGGTGACTCAAGGACGCATCCCTTGCCAGAGTTCCGGTGGCAGGCTGTGGCCTAGATGATCCAGTTCCAGCGCGGGTTCGCCCTTGGCCGCAAGGCCGGGTTCGGGTATGGCTTTGAGTGTGTAGCCCGGCGGTTGGCTGGCGTTATCGGGTGCCAGTTCCACGCTGTAATAGCGGGCCATCGAATCGGGAACCGCCAGATGCAGCGCGGTCAGGGTTGCGTATTCGCGGGTATCGAGGTGGTATTCCTCTTCCCGACCGGCCACCATCAGCATGAATGTTTGCGCCTCGGCCCGGTGTACCCGGGTGGTGTAGGCACTATAAGAGGCCATGCCCAGTGAGGCCAAAATGCCCACCAGGGCCATCACCATCATCAGTTCAATTAAACTCATGCCTTTCATTCAAATCGCCTCGCAGTTGGTGATGCTGGCGTATTCGTCGCCTTTCACAGTACGCAAACGCCCATTGGTGGAAATCACCAGCACCTGGGCTTCCGCCCGGTCGGTCGAATAAATTTTGATGCGGGAATCACAAAACACCATTGCCCCGGCCAGACCCGCCAAAGAGCCATCGGCCCGGAACGAAATGCGGTTTCTGACGGGCGTATTGCCTCGGGCACTCAGGCGGTATCCGAATCCATCCTGCCGCCTGATGACCGGATCGGTGTGATCTTGCACCCCGGCCTGACCTTCATCCACGTAGATCAACCAGCCTTGTTCCCAGCCCCCGTTAGGGGTGCACACGGCATCGCTTTGCTTGCAGAGTACTACGGGGCGATTCCGGGTGATGGCGGTGTTGCGGGCGAACAGTATGTCTGCCGACAGTGCCGCGATTGCTGAGTGCAGCACACCCCGGCCCTGAAAGGCGCGGTAATCCGGCAAGGCCAGCACGGTCAGCAGGCCGACAATCGCCAGACCGAGCATGAGTTCGATCAGGGTAAATCCGCTGGAACCGGCTTGATCGCCGGGGTGTAGCCGCTTCATTCGCTGGCGTGCCGTTCAGCCGTGATGAAGCCCAGTATCCCGCCGCGTTTGGAGGGGGCGGCCAGCCAACGGATCAGTTCAGCCAGTTCGGGTATGTCATCCGGCAAGCCGTCCAGAGATTCACGCCGACGCAAACGCCGATACGCCTGAGACAAGGCGCGTATGGCTTCAGCACCCAGGCCTGCCCGGCGCATGCCCACCAGGTTGAGGCGGTAATGCTTGCCGGGCCGGCCACCGATCATCGTGTATGGCAGGGCATCCTTGTTGATGCCGGCCAGGCCCTGCAACATGGCCAGACTGCCGATGCGACAAAACTGATGCACCATCACCCCGCCTCCGAAAAACACCCGGTCGCCTACGTCTACGTGCCCTCCCAAAGTGGCTCCGCTGGCCATAATGTTGTGATCACCCAAACGGCAATCATGGGCGACGTGGCTGTTGTTCATCAGAAAATTAAAGGAGCCTATGCGGGTGGCTGCTCCTGTGTGCGTGGCCCGACTGACGCTAACGCCTTCCCGAAAAACATTGCCCTCACCGATGTCGAGGTAGGTGCAGGTGTCAGGATCAAAGCTTAAATCCTGGGGTAATCCGCCCAGAACGGCATGGGGGAACACCTGATTGTTGGAACCCATGCGTACCTGTTTGTGTATCACGGCATGGGCGTGGATGTGGCAACCGGAACCGATAACCACGCCGGATTCGATCACGGCAAAGGGTCCTACGTGTACATTTTCGGCCAGTTGGGCGGCAGGGTCAACACATGAAGTGGGGTGTATGGACATAGTTAATTCTCTAGGTGAGGTGTATTCAAGAGGGGATTGCCCGGGCGGTTTCATCCTCTGGGATGACAGCGGGCATGTAAATCCTTGAGTCTCTGGCTGGCGATGTGGGTGTAAATTTGAGTGCTGGACAAATCGCTATGCCCTAACAACAGTTGCACGACCCTGAGATCGGCACCGTGATTGATGAGGTGGGTGGCAAACGCATGACGCAGCGTGTGGGGCGACAGCGGCTTGCGGATGCCGGCTTCCAGTGCGTACCGCTTGATGAGGTACCAGAACGCCTGCCGGGTCATGGCGGATCCACGCTCGGTGACGAATACGTCATCACTTTGGCGGGCTTTGAGCAAAACCGGTCGGGCTTGGGTGAAATAACGTTCCAGCCAGGTTTCCGCTTCCTCGCCCAAAGGCACTAATCGGTCCTTGTTGCCCTTGCCAACCACACGCACCACCCCCTGACGCAGATTGATTTGCGCCCGCTTGAGGGTGACCAGTTCGGTCACCCTAAGGCCGGTCGCATACAAAACCTCCAGCATTACCCTGTCCCGGCAACCCAGCGGTTGTTCGGTGAGCGGGGCTTCGAGCAAGGCACACACATCGGCTTCGGACAAAGTGCCGGGCAAAGGCCGACCTAAAGCCGGACTCTCCAGCGTGGCGGCAGGATCCTGAGTGATCAAACGCTCCGCCAGACAGAACTGATAAAACCGCCGCACACTCGACAACAAGCGGGCTACGCTGCGGGCCTGAGCCTTGAGCGAATAGCGGTATACCAGGTACGCATTCAGTTCCAGTGCCGTAGCCGTGAGGAGGTCGCACTGGTGGGTATTTTCCAGCCACTTGGCGAGCAAGGCCAAATCAGTGCCGTAGGCCTTGCGGGTATTTTCGCTCAATCCATCAGCCACCCAGAGGGATCTGAGGAATTGCGTTAGAGCGGTAGACGTAGTGGTGGTGGTCACGTGGAGGTATTCAGGACTCAGGAATAAAACCCATAGTGTATACCGTGATTGCCGCCGGGTGCAGACTATCCACGCGATTTCGAGGCTTAACGCGCTAACCAAACCTTGTTATTCTGTTTGCCCCTCACTCATCTTCCGGAATCAAACCCATGTCCCTTTATGCCTTGGTCTACATCAGTCTGGCCACCCACAAAATGACCGAAGCGGAATTGTCGTCCTTGCTGGCGACGTGCCGCCAAAACAATCGCCTGCTGGAAGTCACCGGTCTGTTGCTGTACCGGGACGGGTTTTTCATACAGGCTCTGGAAGGACAGAAATCGGCACTGGATACCTTGTTTGAAAAAATCAGCCGCGACACCCGTCATTCGGATGTGTTGCTGATCTACCGGGAACCGATCGCAGAACGCGCCTTTGGCGAGTGGTCGATGGGCTTCAAAACCTTCGACCAAACCCTGCTCAATACTCTGGATGGGTTTAGTGATTTCCTCTCCCACCCCACGCCTGACTTCTTCGCTCAAGACCCTGGCAAGGCCAAAACCTTGCTGTATACCTTCAGAACCCGTCATCCACTCAGCAACCTGGGCCCTTCGAGCATGGACGCCTCCGGCCTTGTGGGCGGCTTGTATCCGCAAGCCGTTTGAGCCTGCACCCCGTTCCGCCGCCGCCTTTGGGGCTATACATCCATCTGCCCTGGTGTGTACGCAAATGCCCTTACTGCGATTTCAACTCGCATCAGGCTCAAGCCCGCCTGCCCGAAGCAGAATATGTCTCTGCTTTGCTGGCCGAACTGGCTCAGTATGAGGCGGAGTATTCCAGTCGCCCACTGATCAGCCTGTTCTTCGGTGGCGGAACCCCCAGCCTGTTCAGTTCAGAATCCATACACCGCTTGCTGGATTCCATAGCCCGCGTCTGGACGTTTGCCCACGACATCGAAATCACTCTGGAAGCCAACCCCGGCACGGTGGAAACCGGCAAGTTTCAGGGCTTTAGGGCCGCCGGTGTAAACCGTTTGTCCATAGGCATACAAAGTTTCGACGAAGACTGCCTGAAACGTTTAGGGCGCGTACACGACCGTGACCAGGCATTAAGGGCGGTGGATTCGGCGCGGTCGGCGGGGTTTGATCATTTCAATCTTGATTTGATGTTCGGCTTGCCTGGGCAAAGTCTGGCACAGGGACTGGCCGATCTCGAAACCGCCCTAAGCCTGACCCCACCGCATCTTTCCTGGTATCAACTCACGCTGGAACCGAACACCGTGTTCTACAAATACCCGCCTCGCCTGCCCGGAGATGAGGCGGTGTGGGCGTTACAGGAAGCCGGGCTCAACCGCCTGGAAGCCGCCGGTTATGCGCATTACGAAGTGTCGGCCCATGCCTTAAGCGGATTTGAATGCCGGCACAATCTGAATTATTGGCAGTTCGGTGATTATCTGGGCATAGGGGCCGGTGCCCATGGCAAACTCACCGACCCGGCCACCGCCCTCATTACCCGCACCCAAACCCTGCGCCACCCCGATCATTACCTGAACCCTCGCAGCCAAACCGAGCCACTCACCCGGCGTAATGTGGTTCCGGTTGACCAATACCCCTTCGAATTTCTCATGAACCACCTGCGCTTAAGACAAGGTTTTGACCTCTCCTTATACCGAATGCGCACCGGTTTACCCCTATCCAGCCTGGAACCTGGTTTGAGCCAATGCCTGGCCGATGCCCTGCTTGAACAGCATGGCTCACAGATACGCTGCACCGACTCAGGCTGGAATTTTCTGGACGACGTTTTGCAGCGGTTTATGTAAAGCAGACGCCGCTCCGCCCACACCTCCCCCAAAAAAAATCAGACAACCCCGCTTTATGCGACACCATGTGACGCAATGATGCCCTAGAATGCACTCGACTGGAGTTGATCCGGATCCGATTCATTATGAATAACACCGTTGTTTATGAACCATTATGGGGTGATGTATATGTACGATTTCGATATTTGGCCCAATGAGTATTTCCAGTTAAGTGATGAGGAATGCCTTGAATTAGCCGGCAAAGGACAAGCCGAATTGCAATACGAGTATGCCACCCGGTTGATGAACAAGAATGGAGCTAACCTGGATATCGCCCTGGACTGGCTTGTTAAAGCAGCCGATCAGAAGTATATACCGGCTTTCGCAAAACTGGGTTTTTGTTATGAGCGCGGCCAGGATGTAGAGAAAAATGAAGAGCGGGCTAAATACTGGTACAGCAAAATCGACGAGACTTATCTGGTCAGGGCAGAACAGGGTGATGCGGAGGCTCAATTCGCAGTTGGAAATGCGTTTTTTTATGGTGGTCATGCCATACAGAAAGACTTGAATCAGGTATTCAACTGGTGGCTTATGGCGGCTGAAAAAGGACATGTAGCGGCCCAGGTGAGTGTAGCCGATTCCTTCATGTATGGCCGGTTTGCCGAACCTGATGTGGAAGAAGCCCTGTTCTGGTATACCGAGGACGCAAACGCTGATGACCCGTACGCGCAATATCAACTGGGCAAGTATTACATAACAGGAACGGTAACACCGGATGTAGATATGGAGTTCGACGAGAATTATGGCCGTCGATACTTTACCGTGTTTGACTCGGATCACGATTTTGAACTGGCCGTCACCTGGTTTCGCAAGGCCGCCGAGGCGGGGAACACCAATGCCCGGTTTGAATTAGGCAAATGCTATTATCATGGTATTGGTGTGCCTGAAGACAGTGAAGAGGCTTATAAATGGTTTGCGTATGCCAGTGGAGATGGCCATAATGAAGCCAGGCATATTAAGGATAAAATGTTTTCAGATATGATGGATGAAGAGTATGAACAATACAAACTGTCTGAACAAACCCTGGTGGCTTGATTAAACCTTATATTGCCTCCATGCAGTGCCTGGTGTGTAACTTCCTGAATCCACCTTTTTGGAGACTTTCCATGAATCTCGAAACCATATACGAATACCTGCAGGAAGAAGGCTATCGGCCTCATCTGGATGACGATGGCGATATTAAATTGAAATGCGGGGGGAAAACCTACTGGATTACTGGATACGGAGACGACGACATCTATGTGCGAGTGTTTGCTGCCGGGCAAATCTGGCCCATGAAGACCGAGGAAGAATGGCAACTGGCCTTGCAAGTCACGGATGGTATCACCCGTGATTACACAGGAGTAAAGGCGTATACCGTAAACAAGGATGATGTGTTTTTCAGCATTGATTTATTACTCTGTGAACCCACCATTTTCCCGTCCGTATTCAAGAGGTGCATCAGTGCGCTTGATGCGGCGGTTCGAGATTTTATCAGCAGTATCAAGGCATTGTCGGGTTCGGGTATGTAAATGTGGTTTGAACAACTCACCGGTTTTATGGAAACCGATCCAGACACCGTCAGACAAAACCTTTTTGTGCGCGGCAATACCTTGACATCCCGTGTCAATGGTCGAAGTAGTCGGCGATGTGCAGGCTTTACATGTTCAGTCGCACAAGGCCGGTACTCTTTTTCAGGTCGCGTCCCAGTTTAATCTGCTGGAAATGGTATCGCCGCAGGTCACTCCTGAATCGGGAGTCGGCATATACCAGCATGATAAAACCCAGGGTCCCGCGTGTGCCATTGCCGCCGGTGCCGGTGCCATCTACAGGAATTATTTTGTCCCGCTTGCAGGACAAACCGGCCAATCCAAAACCCTTCAGATTGACTGCCTGGCGGACATGGGCAGGGCTTTGGGTAATACGGACGAACGGCTTTGGCGTATGCAAAACGGGTATGCGCTGGCTACTGTGGAAGGTCTGAACGAGATTACCGGCAGACTGAATAGGGCCAGTGAAGCTGAGCGTGACATACTCAGAAGCCTTTTGCGTATCGGTATACAGTGGAATACCCTGGTGACACTTGAATCCTGCACGCATCTTGTGTCACAAGTGTATTGTTCGGCCTTGCCGGTGGCCTATAGTCATTATCATCCGGATAAATGGGCCGCGTTTGCTGTATTGGTACTGGAAGCCGCCTATGAGGCAACTTTACTTTTGGCTCAACTCAATGCACAGCACACCGGAAATCATCAGGTTTATCTGACCTTGCTGGGCGGCGGTGCTTTCGGTAATAAAACCGAATGGATACTGTCTGCGATTGACCGTGCATTAAATCTGCATAAACATGGCGCACTGGACGTTCTTCTGGTGAGTCGCCATACAGCCAACCCCTGTCTTATACCCCTGCTAGACAGGTTTAACTCAACTCACCAAGGTATCCAGCCATGACCAAACCCATTAAAAATTCGTATCCCGTTATTCCTGGCAAATTCTTTGCGGGCGAGTATCCTCGTGATGCAAGCGATGAAGAATCGCTGAGAAAGATCAACCTGTTTCTTGATTTCGGTATCACCGATTTTATTGATTTGACACAGGAAATGGAGCTAAAACCTTATCAGCATTGGCTGAATAACGCCCGGCATCATCGTTTCCCCATACGGGATGTGTCGATACCGCACAGTCCGGCCCTCACGCAATCAATACTGGATACCATTGACGAACTTCTGGCTCAAGACCGCAAAGTTTATCTGCATTGCTGGGGGGGTATAGGCCGCACCGGGGTTATCGTGGGGTGCTGGTTATCCCGCCACGGGCTTAAGGGTGAAGAGGCTTTGTATCGACTGAATGAACTCTGGCAGGAATGTCCGAAATCCAGTTACACCCTGTCCCCGCAAACCATGGAGCAACATGCTTATGTCATATGCTGGGAGGAGTCTGACCCTGATACAGGCGAATCACTTGAATAACTAAATCAGCTCCGTCTTGCTGGCGTTACGCTAACAAAAATTTGTTGTCAGGATAAACACTCATGCCCATACTGCTCATCTCGTGTAGACTTCTACTCTTTCACCCATCCACCAGGGAATAACGCCATGTCCAAAAAAAAGCCGCTCCCCGCTGTTCTACAGCTTAATCCCGTGGCCAAGTTTGCCCATAAAGTGAACAAGGCCGTCGTGTTTCGTGACCACACCGCCTATACCCGCAAGGCCAAACACAAAGGCCGCGAGCCTTCCCCTATCCGTCAACAGGCTTGATGGATAGGAGAAGGCTCGCACGCTTTTCCGTCTTGTTAGTGCCAACCCCCATACTGTTTGGTGGGATCCCCTTTAAATCCTGTCGAACTGCCTGTCCCCCCCGATTTTTTCCGTTGAGAAATCGCCGCAACTGCCGCCTTGGCGAGATTGGCTTCGGTCAACCCGCCCAGGCTTAAAGCCGTATCCACAACCATCGTAGTCATGGGGCTAATGTCTTGCTCGGTGGTGTTTTCCTGAACGACTACGGCTTTTAACGGGTTTGTTCCAGTCGTAAGTGATGCCGTTAACACCAACGGATACGCCGTGTCGGCGGGAATCTTCACGTTGAAATGGCCTTCGGCATCGGCCTGGGTGCTGAGGATTTCCTGACCCTCACGGTCGGAGATCACTACGGAATGGCCACTGAGAGCGGTTCCGTCTTCATCCAGCACCTGCCCTGTGAGCATCGTTTGAGCAGCAACGCCAGTCCGGTTTGCCGGGCCGGTGTTGCCATCACAGGCGGCCAGTATTAAGGCCGCCATCAGCATGGCCCATCGTTGGTTAAGGTTCATTGTTTTGGTTTCCTCAAAAGTTAAAGTCTCGGCATCTTGCGTCATGTCTGACGTTTCATGTTTGCGGTTTTGCGTTTCATGCGAAACATTAACTGATACGTCCTGGTCTGTTTTACTCCGTCTATCCGCCATTTCAGTACAGAATAGCCGAGTGCATCGCCGCTAGCGGGCTTGGCACACATACTGTACTGTTGCTGTGCGAACAGTAGTGGGTACTTTACGCCCTCACTGACACACACACAACAATCAAGCAAAAGAGGAAAAATCTAATGGCTCGTATCGTAATTTTGGGGGCTGGTATCGGCGGTGTCCCTATGGCTCTGGAAATGAAACTGGAGGCCCGCAAGGAGGATGAAGTCATCGTCATTTCGGACAGCAAGACCTTTCACTTCGTCCCATCCAACCCTTGGGTTGCCGTCAAGTGGCGTACACCGGAGCAGATCAAGGTAGAACTGGCACCCATGCTGGCCAATCGCAAAATTGGTTTCATCAACCAAAAAGCCGTCAAGGTTCACCCAGACCGTAATCAGGTTGAACTGGCGGATGGCAGTTTCACCGATTATGACTATCTGGTCATTGCCACCGGGCCACGTCTGGCGTTCGATGAAGTACCCGGTTTTGGGCCAGAGGGCTACACGCAATCGGTGTGTCATGTTGACCACGCCGTCGAGTCAGCCCATTTCTGGGATGGCTTCGTCAAAGAACCCGGCCCCGTTGTTGTAGGCTCCATGGCGGGTGCGTCCTGTTTCGGCCCTGCTTATGAATACGCCTTTATCGCCGAAGCCGATCTCAGAAAACGCCATATCCGCGACAAAGTCCCCATGACTTTTGTCACGTCTGAACCGTACATCGGCCACTTGGGGCTAGGGGGTGTGGGTGATTCCAAAGGCATGCTGGAGAGCGAACTGCGTCATCGCCACATCAAATGGATTACCAATGCCAAGGTCGACCGCATTGAAGAAGGCACGATGTACGTGACGGAAGTCGACGAAAAAGGCCAGTTCAAACAGAATCATGAACTGCCATTCAAGCATGCCATGATGATTCCGGCCTTCACCGGTGTGGATGCCGTGCGCGGCATTGAAGGGCTGGTCAATCCGCGTGGATTCATTCTGGCAGACGAACACCAACGCAATCCCAACTTCAAAAACATTTATTCGGTCGGCGTGTGCATCGCCATTCCGCCGCTGGAACAAACCCCGGTTCCGACGGGCGTACCTAAAACCGGATACATGATTGAGTCCATGGTGACGGCCACCGCGCACAACATCCGTGATGAACTGAACGGCAAGCCTCCCACCCACAAGGGCACCTGGAATGCTCTGTGTCTGGCGGATCTGGGTGACACCGGTGTGGCCTTTCTGGCGCAACCGCAAAATCCACCCCGCAATGTCACCTGGGCCGACAAAGGCAAGTGGGTGCATTGGGCCAAGATCGTGTTTGAATGGTATTTCATACGCAAAATCCGGAAAGGCATCAGCGAACCCTTCTACGAACGCTTCCTGCTGAAAATGCTGGGTGTGGTTCGCCTCAAAAAGCATTGATCCCCGCACGGGCAGAATCCTGAACCGGTTCTGCCCGTTCCCTCCCTTATGACCCTGACACCCCGTATGAAAAGACCGCATTTACTGTGCAGCCTGGTACTGTCCGCTGTGGCCGCCAGCCCCGAAGTCTGGGGCGATGCCCAAGGTTTGCAGCCATTCATCGAACGGGCACTGGCCAATAATCCCGATCTAACCGTACACCACGCCCGACTGGCCGAAGCCGAAGCGCATCTTAAAGAAGCCACGGCGGCCTTTATGCCTAGACTCTCCGCCCGCGTCGGCTATGAATACACCAACGATCCTTCCCGTGCGTTTGCCGCCGTCGTGGCGCAACGTCGCTTCGATTTTGGCATGAGCATCAATCATCCTGGCTGGGTGGACAATTTCCGCCCGGAACTGGTGGCATCATGGTCTTTGTATCGAGGCGGACAGGATAGCCTTCGCCGACTTGCGGCTGAATCAGGAGTGGAAGCCGCCCGACAGGAACAACAATCCGCGCAAAATCGGCTGATCGCTGCGGTGACTGCGGCCTATTACACCTGGCAGATGGCCCCGGAACAGATCCGGGTAGCCCGGCAATCTTTGCGTAGCATAGAGGCCGAACAGACCTACACCCGCCGTCGGGTCGAACAAGGCATGGCCTTAAAGGCGGATGTATTGTCCATCGACGTGCGTCAGGCGGCCTCGCACGAGGCGGAAATCCGTGCCGAACACGCGCTGACGCTGGCTCGTTCCAGCCTCCAGATGTTGGTGGGCGACGAGATACCCGAACAGCCTGAACCCCGCACCGGGCAGGACGAGTTACCCCGTCTGCCCGATTCCGTTCCATCTTTGCTGAAGCAAGCCCTAAACCTTAGGCCCGAACTCCAGGCCGCCAGCCATCAGCAGGCCATGCGTCAGGCCGAACTCAAAGCCGAGCAGGCGGCCCTCCTGCCCAGAGTCAATGCTTATGCCGGCTACGGCCTGAACAGCCGAGGCCCTGATATGAATTTCAATCAGGACAACATGACGCTGGGGCTAAATGCCGAAGTTGACCTCTTCACCGGCGGTGCCACTCGCGCCCGGATCGCCGCTGCGGAACAGCGTCTGCGCGTTGCCGAAGCCGAAGTTCAGCGCACCCGTTTGACGGTAGAGGACGAAGTGCGGCGGGCCGTAGCCACGCTGGATGAAACACTGAAACGTGGCGAAACCGCCGAGCGCGGTCGCCAGGCTGCTGATGAAGCCCTGCGTCTGGTACGGCTTCAATATCAAGGCGGCAGCGCCCCCATCACCCGTTATCTGGAAGCCGAGACCGACCGGGCTGAAGCCAGTCTCCGCGCCATCATGGCCCATTACGAGGCGTATATTGCAGAAGCACAACTGCGACAAGCCGTGGGCACCGTGTCAACGTCTACCAACGAAAACAACCGCCATGAGTGAATTTCCCAAGCAAGCCCTTAATTTTTCCAACTGGTACGCGGCGGCTTCGGTCGGCGGGCTGGTTTTGTTATTCCTGTTTATGCAGGGTAGTTTTGCCGACAAGGTACAACCCGGCACGACGGTTTATGCCCGCAATCCACAAGCGGCCACTCAGGCTACGGCCCTGGTTCAGCAGGTCGAGACGGCCCGGGTACTGAGTGGGCCGGGTACGGTGACGGCCCGAACCGACACCCGCCTCGCGCCCAGAGTCACGGGCCGCATCGTCGACATGACGGTGCGGGTGGGGGATACCGTTCGGCGCGGTCAGGTGTTGGTATGGATAGAGTCCAGTGAACTCAAAGCCCGGGTGGCCGGCGCACAGGCGGCACTGGCCGCTGCCGAAGCACAATCCCGGCGTGCTGTGGCTGACGATCAGCGCGTCAGGAATCTTTATGCCGGGGAAGCGGCCACCCGCCAGGAACTGGATGCCAGCACCGCGTGGGCCGGCAGTGCCAATGCTCAGGTGAACGAAGCCCGGGAAGCCGTGCGGGCCGCCGAATCCATACTGGCCGAAACCCGGATCACCGCCCCGTACGACGGCGTGGTGATACGCCGTGACCGCGAACCCGGCGATATGGTGATGCCGGGGCAAGCCGTTTTAAGCCTGCAACAATCCGGCGGACTGGAGCTTGAAACCCACATCCCCGTCCAGTGTGCCGGGTTCTTGCACACGGGCGATTCGGTAACGGTCAAACCTGCGCACAGCGAAATCAGCCTCATCGCCCGCCTGGCTGAAATCCAGCCTGCGGCCGACCCGCTCACTCACACGGTGCGTATCAAGGCGTTGTTACCGGATACTCCCGGTCTGAGGCCCGGCACTCCGGCCAGCCTGGAGCACCACTGCGGCACCGAATCACGTTTGCGTATCCCGCAAGCGGCCATAACCCAAAGCGGCCAAATCACTTCGGTGTACCGGGTGGCCACCGACGGTCAGGCCCGGTTACGCCATGTCCGTACCGGTCAGCGTCTGGATGGCGACATCGAGATTTTGTCCGGGCTGGAAGCCGGTGATCGGGTGGTGTTGAATGGAGTGCACCCATGAATACGATCAAAACCGAGCGCGGGTTGACCGCTCGCATCGTTCATATCTTCATCACCTCACGTTTGTCCTTGCTGTTGTTGCTGGCTTCACTGCTGGCCGGTTTTGCCGCACTGGCCCTCACCCCCCGCGAGGAGGAACCGCAAATCGTAGTGCCTATGGCCGATATTTTTATCGACGTACCCGGGGCCACGGCTTTAGAAGTGGAAAAGCTGGCCGCGACTCCGCTGGAAATGCTGCTCAAGGAAATGGATGGGGTTGAATATGTGTATTCGGCCTCGCGGGCCGGTTCCAGCCTGGTGACGGTTCGGTTTTATGTGGGCGAGAACCGCGAAGACAGCCTGGTCAAAATCTGGAACAAGCTCATGTCCAACCGTGACCGGATTCCCGCTGTGGTGGCCGGCTGGACGGTGAAACCCGTAGAAATCGACGACGTACCGATAGTGAGCTTGAGTTTGTCTTCGGCTTCTGGCCTGTATGAAGGCTACGCGCTCAGGCGACTGGCGGATGAACTCAAAGACAAGCTGGCGGCAGTGGAAGATACCGGCCGGATCAGCGTGGTAGGCGGCTTGACCCGTGCCGTGCAGGTTTATCCCGATTCGGCCCGGATGGCCGCTTATGACCTCAGCCTCAGTGAAGTGATGCAGGCACTCAAAACCGCCAACGTCAACATGGCGGCGGGCCAATTCGTCACCGCCAACCGTACGGTACGTCTGGAAGCCGGGCCGTTTATCACCCGGCCAGCCGAACTGGCGCACATCCCGGTTGCCGAGCGGGACGGTCGCCTCGTTTATCTTGATGCCGTGGCGGATATTGAAGACGGCCCTGCGGAAGTGGATCAATACACCCGCATCGGTTTTGGCCCGGCTGCGGCTGAATCCAGGCTCTTGCCCGGCACGGAAACCGCCCCGCAACCCGGGGAAGAGCGTCAGGCCGTGACTCTGGCCATAGCCAAGCGCAAAGGCGCTAATGCGGTCAAGGTGGCCGAAACCGTCATTGACACTGCTCAGGCTCAGTACGGCACGCTGATCCCGCCTGAGGTAGCCCTGACCGTCACCCGCGATTACGGCGAAACCGCCAACCACAAAGTGAATGAACTGGTCAAACATTTAGGCATAGCCATCATCACCATCCTGGTATTGCTGGCCTTTGCTTTAGGGCCTAAGGAATCGTTCATCGTGGCCTTGGCCGTACCCATGACCCTGGGGCTGACTTTGCTGTGCGATCTCATCTTTGGCTACACCATCAACCGGGTGACTTTATTCGCGCTGATTCTGTCGCTGGGTTTGCTGGTGGATGACCCCATCGTCGATGTAGAAAACATTTTTCGACATTTGCGTTTGCGGCAGGAATCCCCGCTGGAGGCCACGCTGACCGCCGTTGATGAAGTCAGGCCGCCCACCATTTTCGCCACGCTGACGGTCATCGTTACCTTTCTACCCCTGTTTTTCATCACCGGCATGATGGGCCCTTACATGGCCCCCATGGCGTTTAACGTGCCGATCGCCATGCTGGTGTCTTTGCTGGTGGCGTTTACGGTTACCCCCTGGGCCAGTTATTACCTGCTCAAAGACGACGTACCCGCGCACGGTGATGCCGACACCTCCGGCGACGACCGACTGCGCCGCTTCTACCACCAAACCCTGGGCGGACTGGTGAGCAGCAAAGGACGGGCGCGGTGGTTTCTGGGGGTGGTGTTTCTGGCCTTTATCGCGTCGGCCTTGTTGGCGGTATTCCGGGTGGTTCCGCTCAAGCTGCTGCCATTCGATAACAAAAACGAGTTGCAAATCGTGATGGATTTACCCCGAGGCAGCAGCCTGGAACAAACCGATGCCGCCGCCCGCGACCTCAGCCTTTATCTGGCCGGAGTCAATGAAGTGACCGATTACGAAACCTATACCGGCACCGCATCGCCCATGGATTTCAACGGCCTGGTGCGTCATTACTATCTCAGACAAGACCCTTGGCAGGCGGAAATTCGGGTGAATTTGCTGCCCAAAGATCGCCGGGTACAACAATCTCATGAAATCGCTTTGCGTATTCGCCCTGACCTGGAAGCCATCGCCGCATCACACGGAGTAAAGCTCAAAATCGTCGAAACCCCTCCAGGCCCTCCGGTGTTGTCTACCTTCGTGGCCGAAGTGTACGGGCCGCTCAGTGCGGACATCCACGAACTGGAGCAGGTGACCGAATCGGTGAGAGATCGCTTGCGTGGGGTGAAGGGTTTGGTGGATCTGGATGATCGGGTGGATGAACCGCAAACACTGATGCACTACCGCCTGGACAGGGCACTGGCGGCCCGTAAGGGCATAGCCGTCAGTTCGGTGGCCGAGACCTTACAAACCGCATTGCACGGTGTGGTGGTGGGTACGGTACACGAAAGCGGAGAACGCCTGCCTTTGGATATTCTCCTGCGTTTGCCCGAAGCCGGACGCTCATCCAGTGCCGATTTGGGTGCGCTCAGGGTCAAAGGTAACGAAGGCTCGTCTGTACCCTTGGGTGAAATCGGTCGGTTTACGGTTGATGACGACGACACCACCGTGTACCACAAAAACCTCAAACGACTGAACTATGTGACGGCTGAACTGGCCGGCCGTGAGCCAGTGGAGGCGGTGCTGGATTGGGTCCGTATAGCCAAAGAACAGCCCTTGCCGCCCGGTTATACGGTGGATCTGGCTGGAGAAGGCGAGTGGAAAATCACGGTGGATGTGTTCCGTGATCTGGGTTTGGCGTTTGGTGCGGCCTTGCTGATGATTTATGTCTTGCTGGTGGCGCAGACCGGTTCTCTGGGATTGCCGCTGGTCATCATGGTGGCCATCCCGCTGACCGTCATCGGCATCATGCCAGGCTTTAGTGTGTTGAACCTGCTGGCCGCCCCGGTAGGCCTGTACGCCAACCCGGTGTTGTTCACGGCTACTGCCATGATCGGCATGATTGCCCTGGCCGGTATTGTGGTACGCAACTCCATCATCCTGATTGATTTTATAGAGCGGTTGCGTGCTCAAGGCAGTGATTTGGTCACCGCCCTGATCGAAGCCGGAGCCACCCGGCTTAGGCCCATAGTACTCACCGCCGGAGCCGCCTTGTTTGGCTCGGTGGTCATCACGCTGGATCCAATCTTTTCAGGCCTGGCCTGGAGTTTCATCTTCGGCATCTTCGCCTCCACCGCCTTTTCCCTGTATGTCGTGCCGGTGGTGTATTACTTGTTGCACCGACAACAATAAGCGACGGCAAGCCCGCCTTCAGGCGGAATCAAGGTTCGTAGTCCCGCCTTTAGGCGGAATTTCTCGTTCCCATGCTCCCGCGTGGGAATGCGTACCTCGATTGGTCAATATCATCTCCGTATGCGTTAACAAGCAGCAGGGCGGGAACGAGCAATACTGGTTTTGGGTGGTGCGAATGAATTCGCACCTAGTGTGCCCGGCATGGGCTAAAACTCGTTATCTGAAAGAGATAACCGGAAGTAGTAACGACAACCGTAGCGAAACCGCAAGGGGGAAGCCGTGAGGC
>JBPCSC010000031.1:0-10446 GCA_051007495.1 Methylococcaceae bacterium
GGTTCAGACAGGTCAAGAGGTGGGGGCAATTCGATTACCCTGCTTCAGAGAATACAAGTTATGTAACAATTTGGCTTCAGGCATGGATAAACCAAAATCCGTTACCACTTCCTGCGGACTGGCCCCTTTTCTGATTTGGTCTACTGCCGAGTAATACGGAGAACTGCTTGATTCCTGGCTGATCACCAATTCCATTTTTTCAACCAACTCGCGCACACGTTTTTCCTGCTCCATCAAACGCTTGTCAACCTGCACTGCGGCCGAACATAATCCAAACTGCTCACGACGGTATTTGTCCAGTTGTTCCTGTACAGCCTGTTCGCTGCGTGCAAGTGTTTTGCATCTGTTGTAAACATATAGCAATAACCCTCCGAGAACGAGAATCAAGATACTCTGAATAATCTCAAGAACTAGAGTGAACAGGGTCATTGTGTATACGCCATCACTCTAAAAAAAATCAAGCTCCATTCGCTCTTCGTCACTCAAGAACCGGTTTAGATCCACCAGGATGAGCAACTCGCCATTACGGCTGGTTACACCCTGAATATACCGGCTGCTTTCCTCGTTGCCGACATTGGGTGCGGACTCAATCTCGGAAGCCCTAAGCTCCACGACCTCTGCCACACTGTCTACCAGTATGCCTATGACCTGATCGTCTGCTTCTATTATGACAATACGCGATGAATCATCCGAATCCTTAGGGTATAAACCAAACCGTTTGCGGGTATCTATCACCGTTACCACATTACCACGGAGATTGATGATACCGACTACATAATCGGGCGAACCGGGAACGGGTGCTATCTCGGTTATTCTTAATACTTCCTGTACCTGCATGACGTTGACACCATAGGTTTCTTCCCCCAAACGGAAAGTAACCCATTGGTTTACAGGTTCAGTGCGCTTTTCCAGAGATCCAGTCATAGAGTCCTCTCTTGTGTTTCGTTTTTGGTGAGTGAATACGGGTTGGGCAATAAATTTTCAATGTCGATGACCGTGCACAATCGTTGCCGGTGAATACCCGCCAGCCAAGGTCGTTTGGCGCGATTCTGATACCATCGGACTGTACCTGGATCGAGTTTGCACATGTCAACGAATTCATGACATAAAAAACCGATACCCGGTTGATCGGTCAACAGGATATAACGGTAATTCTGAAAGGAGGGATGGTATCTATCCCCCATCAGTATGGTTCCGGGATCCACCAGATTGATAATCTCTCCACGGTGATCCATCACACCCTGAGACAAACGGGCTTGTCCGGGCAGATTCTTGATACGTACAGCATCATATTTGACTACTTCACGCAAGGTAACCAGAGGAGCCGCCAACAGCATTTTTTCCACCCTGAAAAACATACATTGAAAAGACTCATTCGACCAAACCGGAGGTGGAATTACTGTGTCCCCTGCTACACAGGGCAAAGGGGTAACAATCGTTTCAGGCGTAGCAACTGGCAAGGGTATAGCCGGGACAATGACCCTGCTGCCCCTGGCCTCAACCCCGGGTGAGTCAATAACCTCCTTGGGCGCGTACGAGAAAGTCAGCAAGCCTTTGAGATAAGTATCCCAAACACGATCCTGTACTTCCGCAGGATTCGGCGAGGTTTGTTCCCGGGTGTTCACGTGAGTTTTTATCGGATCAGGCAGAGGGTTCTTCGTTTTGCAACAGGGTTTCGATCAAACTCGAATATGCCTGTACAGCCCGCGAAGCAGGAGCGTAATGCGAGGGTGGTATACCGGCCTGGCTGGCTTCTCGCAAACGGGTATCTATGGGGATTTCCTGATTCCATACCCGATTTCCGTAGCGCGTTTTGAGTTTTTCGAGTGTTTCCAGTGAAGCCCGGGTACGGCGATCAAATAATGTGGGTACTATGGTATAAGGAACCTGGATTTTGCGAGAACGGGCGATCATATCCAGAGTATTCAGCATTCTATCCAGTCCTTGAACCGCCAGAAATTCAGATAACACCGGTACGACCAGTTGTGTACACGCAGCCAAGGCATTAACCATTAATGCACCCAGCATGGGGGGACTGTCAATCAGCACATAATCATATCGATCCCGTAAAGTACCCAGACTATTGGCCATAACCAATCCCATCCCACCCACACCGGCCAGTCTTTCAATAGTGGCCAATGCCGTCGAAGAGGGCAACAGGGCAATACCCTCAAAAGCGGTATCCACGATATGGGCTTCGGGTATCAGTTTGCGCTTGGCCACAGCATCCTGAAATAAGTTATATACACTGTAGCAGGTTTCATCCGGGTTCAGCTTGAAGTATGTTGTCAAGGATCCGTGAGGATCCAGGTCTACTAATAAAACCCTGGCCTTGCGTGTAGCCAAAATCCCTCCCAGGGTAATGGCTGTGGTGGTTTTCCCCACTCCACCTTTCTGATTCGAAACCGCCCAGATTTTCACCGACCCGAACCTTTTGGAACTGATTCCGCCGCTTTTGTATCCGGATTTTCCTGTGCTATTCCTGAGGTTAGCTTATACCGGGTTGCCTGCTTGGACATAACAATAATGGCCACTCTTCGGTTACGATTACGTCCTTCTTCCTGCTTATTATCCGCAATAGGATGATATTCGCCATAACCCAAAGCCACCATACGCTGCGGTGACACGCCATAATCCATCAGTTGTTTCACCACACTGGCCGCCCGGGCAGAAGATAAGGCCCAGTTGGAAGGAAATTCAAATGTGGAAATGGGAACATTATCCGTGTGGCCTTCCACGTTAATAACATTATTCATTTGGGTAAAAATCTGCGATAACCGATACAGCAAGGCTTCAGAACCATGAGCCAAGCCAGCACTGCCGCTGGCAAATAAAAGCCCACTCTTGATTTCGAGTTCTACCCATAACTCATTACGCTTTACCATAACCAGATCATCCTGAATATAAGGGGCCAAAACGGCTTCCATTTGATGGGCCACTCTCTCGAGTTGCGCTTTTTCTGATTCTTCCGAATTTTGAGGTTCAGGCGGGCCAGGAGGAACTTCCGGCAACAGATTAACCAACGCGCCACCCTTTTCGGTGGACATGTCAAGCAACTCATTATTACTTTTTTTATCCTGAGTGGGTTGGGTGTTGGAAAATACCGATGATAATGTCTGGGAAAGTATTTTATATTTGCCTTCATTCAGTGATGACATGGAATACATGACCACAAAAAAAGCAAACAACAGCGTAATGAAATCGGCATAGGAAACCAACCATCGCTCAATATTTTCATGCTCTTCTTCTGTGTCTCTGCGACGTCTCGCCATCGTACTACTCGTAAATAAAACCGGTTAGTTTCATTTCTATGTTCTTTGGATTAGTGCCTTCACCTATGGATATAAGCCCTTCGAGTATCAGTTCCCTGGATTGATGGTTGATCTGGGTGCGTATCTTCAGTTTGTTGGCTATGGGTAAAAACAGCAGATTAGCCATTCCCACACCATAGATGGTCGCAACAAAGGCAGTGGCAATACCACTACCCAGTTTGCCCGGATCGCTCAGGTTTTCCATGACATGAATCAAACCCATTACAGCACCAATAATGCCTATGGTGGGTGAATATCCTCCCATGGCCTCGTACATTTTCGCTCCACCCATTTCCCTGATTTGTTTGGTGTACAAATCCACTTCAAGACTGTCCCGAATAACCCCGGGTTCATTCCCGTCTACCAGTAACTGCAAACCTTTGCGTATGAAAGGATCCTGCTCCAGTTCTATCTGGGATTCCAGACCAAGCAAACCTTCTCGCCTGGAGATAGCACTCCAATTGACAATCTTTTCGATATTTTCCTTATGACTGAGGGTATTGGGAACGAATACCCATTTCATCATCCTGATAGCCTGGAGAAAAATATCGATTGGCGTTTGCAACAATATGGCCCCGGTAGTCCCACCCAAAACAATAATGAAAGCAGGACCATTTACCAGTGATCCAATATGGCCTCCTTCCAGCAGGTTGCCACCTATTATGGCAACCAGACCCAGAAGTATGCCTATAATGCTTAATATATCCACGCGAATAATCGGAAGAAAATCAGGGTGTGCGTTGTGGCATTACGGCGCATAACGTTTCATGAGACCGGGAACGTCCAGTATCAAGGCAATTTTTCCGTCTCCGGTAATTGTTGCTCCTGCCATACCGGCCACCCCCTGCAATTTGACTCCCAGAGGCTTAATAACCACTTCTTCCTGCCCTACCAGATGATCGACTACAAACCCTATTTGCCGCCCACCCGCGTTGACTACCACAACATGGCCAATCATTTCATCCCCTTTCTTTTCATGATAAAAACCGGGGACTAGCCACTCTTTAAGATAAAACAAAGGCAAGGCCCGCTGGCGTACCATGACCACCAATTGACCATCTACCATATTGGTTTTGTTTAAATCCAGATCCAGAATCTCTACCACACTGGCCAGGGGCAGCGCAAAAGGCTGCTCGTTTAATTTGACCATCAGGGTTGGCATGATGGCTAAAGTCAGGGGCAGTTTAATCGTTATCTTGCTGCCCTTACCCCGTACAGATTCAATAGCCACTGAGCCATTCATCTGGGCGATCCGGGTTTTAACCACATCCATACCTACACCGCGACCTGATACGTCCGATATTTCGGTTTTAGTGGAAAATCCGGGCATGAAGATCAAATTAAATGCCTCCTTATCATCCATGCGGTTGGCACTGTCCTGATCCATTAAGCCTTTTTCCACCGCTTTACGTTTCAGTACCGCTGGATCCATACCCCGTCCATCGTCTTCTATCGTGAGTTCGATGTGATTACCTTCCTGGGCGGCAGTCAGTATTACCAATCCTTGCCTGGCTTTGCCGTAGGTTGATCGTTCTTCCTGGGTTTCTATACCGTGATCGACTGCATTTCTGACCAAATGAACCAGGGGATCGGCCAGGGCTTCAACCAGATTCTTGTCGAGATCAGTGTCTTCACCGCGCAATTCCAGTTGCACATCCTTGCTAAGACTGCGGGCCAAATCACGCACCACTCTAGGAAACCGCCCGAATACCTTTTTGATAGGCTGCATCCGTGTCTTCATTACTGAAATCTGTAAATCCGATGTAACGACATCCAGATTAGCCACGGCCTTGGCAATTTCTTCGTCATTCAATGCAATTCTGAGTGTCTGGAAACGGTTTCTAACCAGTACCAGCTCACCAACCAGATTCATTATTTCATCAAGACGCTGAGTATCCACCCGAACCGTCGTTTCAGCGGCCGGCGTAGCACTTTGGCGATTGGCAGCAGGATGGGGGACGTTTCGTGGTGAGGGAACATCCTCGCCAGTTTTGTCTACGGGGGGAGATAAGGGTGGAGTATTTGGAACACTTTTCTTGCGTATCGACGGAGGTAATTCCATTTCTTCCGGCTCAAACGGTTTTGCTGCAGATGGCGCACCCTGATGTTTACCCTTGCCATGCAGGGAATCCAGCAAGGATTCAAATTCATCCTCGGTAATTTCCCCACCTTTATCCTTAGCCACAGGTGAACCCGCCGATGTTACTGGGGGTGTCGGTTTATCGGTGTTAGTTGAGTACTCCGGGATACTGGCTTCACGTGGGCTGGAACCCGTTTCTGAAGCCGGTGTCCGATGTTTGCCCTTACCGTGTAATGAATCTAGAAGGCTTTCAAACTCCTCTTCGGTAATATCATCAGACGTATAGATGGCTTCCGAATCGGGTTGAACGGCCTTTTCTTCCACGCTGGACGAGGGTTGACCAATGTGTTTGCCTTCACCGTGCAAGGCATCCAGTAGTCGTTCAAACTCTTCCTCAGTAATGTCATCAGAAGAATTACCTGGTTCTTCACCCATAGCCGGCAATATCTCGGGAACATCAATAGCCACCTCAGGTTCCGCTGATTCAAGCATAGTGGTAAAGACTTCTTCCACCACACTGCGTCCCGTAGGTTGCGCTATCGTTTCCGGTTTATCCTCAAAGACGGTTTTCGGTTCGTACTCCAATTCCTCTTCATCCGTCTCGCCAGGTGACTCATTCCGGGTAGTATGAGTCAGTGCTTCCAGTCGCTGTAAAAGCCCTGCTTCTGCATGCGATGGATCACGGCCCGAAGCAATCTCCTGAAACATCAAATTAACTACGTCCAGTACCTCAAGGATGACATCCATCAATCCTGCATCAACCCGCCTGGCCCCCTGGCGCAACAGATTGAATATGTCTTCTGAGCGATGACATACCTCAATCAGTGCGGTGAGATTAAGGAAACCGGCCCCTCCTTTAATGGTATGGAAGCCTCGAAAAATGGCGTTAAGCAAATCATAATCATCTGGCGCCTGTTCAAGCTCTACGAGTTGTCCATTCAGTTTCTCCAGTATCTCGCCTGCTTCAACCAGAAAATCCTGAACGATTTCGTCATCTAGATCAATTGCCATGCTGGCCTCAAAAACCCAAACTTGAGAGTAATGAATCTACATCATCCTGATTACTAACCGTACCCTTGTCCAATCCCGGAACTGCAGGACCATGCCCCCGGGCAGACAGATCGTTTTCAATTGTATGGTGTGCTCCCGAATGGCCACCGGATATACGAATCATGTCTACCATACTGCCTTCGAGATCTTGTACCAAAGTAATCACTCTACGGATGATTTGGCCGGTTAAATCCTGAAAATCCTGGGCCATCAATACTTCTGTCAACCGTCTCTGGATTTGTTCCAATTGCTCTTCCGTAGCATCAAAATACTGGGTTAACTTATTGCTGAGTTCCCGAAATTCATCTACCGACATTTCTCGGGCACGAAAACGATGCCAATCTTCTCTGAAGGCCACAGCCTGATTATTCAGATTGTCTACCGCAGGCAATAACTCTTCCACCGCATTTAGCGTGGTATTGGCCGCCTGCTCGGTCATTGTGATGACATAGTTCAAACGCTCCTTGGCATCGGGTATTTCGTTCTGCGTCAAACGAGATACCCGTTCATCGAGATAAAAAGCAGATAACGCATCATGCAGTTGCCGGGTGAGTTTGCACACTTCCTGGAACAGGATGGATTCCTGAACCTTACCTATTTCCTGTATTAGTTGATTGACGAGATCATCATCGCCTTTATCCAATGCCTCTACCAAGGCCTTTGCCTGTTCCATCCGCCTCAGGTGGGCAGGAGTTTCTTCTACCATAACCGGTCTCCTAAGACATGAATCATTCAGTTTCCAGGCGTTCAAAAATCTTGTTGATTTTTTCTTCCAGGGTTGCTGCAGTAAAAGGTTTTATTACATACCCGTTCACACCGGCTTGAGCGGCTTCTACAATCTGTTCCCGCTTGGCCTCGGCAGTAACCATGAGCACAGGCAGGTGTTTGAGATTGTTGTCCGCCCGAATCGTGCGTAATAACTCTATCCCGGTCATGCCGGGCATATTCCAGTCGGTTATCAGGAAATCCACTCCTCCCGTCCGTAACTTGGGCAGTGCGGTCTGCCCGTCATCTGCTTCAAGGGTGTTATTAAAACCCAATTCACGAAGTAGATTCTTGATGATGCGCCTCATTGTCGAAAAGTCATCGACAATGAGTATTTTCATGTTTTTATCCAATGATATACACCTCACTTAACAGATATTTTCATGTCCTGGTTATAAGAGACTGGACACAGTATTATTTGCCTCAGGTTCAATAGAAAACTCGGCTAATAGTCAATCGACACGCCGGGCGGGGTGAAGCTACTCAGGTAACTTCAGTGTCCATCCAGTCACGCATCCTTGCCCTCAGACGTAGAGTAGCCTGTCCGAGAATTTGGCAGGAACGCGACTCACTAACCCCCAAAACCTGCCCAATCTCCTTTAAATTCAGTTCTTCATCGTAGTACAGAGACATGACCAGTCTTTCACGCTCAGGTAATTGAGATAAGGCTTCTGCCAAAGCTTCAGTGAAATCGGAACGAGCAAGTTGCTCGAACGGAGAATCATCTGGTGAAGCACATCCATCCAGAATGTGATCACCACTTTCCAATAGTTCATCCATGCTGAACAAGTGACAACTGGCTGAGTCCCGGAGAATCTGGTGGTATTCAGTCAGTGTGATAGACAGAGACTCTGCCACTTCGGCATCCCTGGCTTCCCGACCGTGCTTATCTTCCAGTTGACGAATGGCTTCGGCCACATCACGCGTCTTGCGATGAACGGATCGTGGCGTCCAGTCGTTACGCCTTAGTTCATCCAACATGGCACCACGAATGCGAATTCCGGCGTAAGTCTCGAAACTGGCCCCCTGGTTTGGGTCGAATAGTCGGGCGGCTTCCAGTAAGCCCAACATACCGGCTTGTATTAAGTCTTCCACCTGCACGTTAGCAGGCAATTTGGTCATCAAGTGATAGGCAATCCGCTTGACCAGCCCTATATTTTTTAGCACCAGGCTTTCGGTGTCTGGTGCTTGTACGGAGGTATACAGTGCTATGCCCGTCATGGATTCATACTTCCATACTGGATCATGCGCTCTACGAAGAACTCAAGCCGACCACTGCTGCGTTCGGCTATGGGTAGGTTGATCACCCGTTTGGAGAGTTGCCTAAACGCCTGACTGGATTTGCTTTGGGGGTATGAAAGTGTGACCGGACTCTGACGCTGTACCGCCTTGCGCAGAAATTCATCAAATGGAATGATGCCCAAGTGATTCAGGGTTACGTCCAGATAATGATCCGTTACCTTGTTGAGTTTATAGAACAAAGCCTGACCTTGGCGAGCATCCTGAACCATGTTGGTCAATATCTGGAAACGATACACGCCGTAATCACGGTTCAGTAATTTGATGAAGGCATAGGCATCGGTGATTGAAGTAGGCTCGTCGCAGACAATCAGAACAACCTCCTGACACGCTCTGGCAAAATTGACGACACTGCTGGATATACCCGCCGCCGTATCGACCAGCAGCACATCCGTATCACTGTCTATTTCACTGAACGCCCTGATGACGGCGGCTTGTTCACTGTTAGACAAATCCGACATATGCTGCAAACCGGAAGATGCCGGCACTATGCGTAGACCCGACGGGCCTTCCACCATGATCTCGGAGAGGTTTCGTTCGCCGTTTAAAACATGAGAAAGATTAAATTTGGGATGAAGCCCCAGCAAAATATCAACGTTGGCCAGCCCTAGGTCAGCATCCATGAGAACGACTCGACGCCCCATTTCCGATAGGGATATTCCGAGGTTGACTGCAACATTGGTTTTGCCTACTCCGCCCTTACCGCTGGCTATCGCCAGAACGCGGGGTGCATGGTTAATTTCAGACATTGGCGTGAATTATCCAGTCCTCGTAGCTAAATGGCCTGTTAGCGTCTGTATCCTGATTTTCGTCAACATTCAAACACCAATTCAGAATCGTGTTTTTTCTCGCGTGGTGCAGGTCTTCCGGAACCTGCTGCCCATCACAGATGAAGGCCACGGGCAATCTGTTTTCTATCACCACCGACAAGGAAGAACCCGGTTGGGCGGCCTCGTCAATCTTGGTCAGAATACAGGCCTCCGGTGAGAAGCCTTCAAAGGCATCTACGGCTTCCTGCATGGTACGTAATTGACTGGCGGTAGAGAGCACCAGATAGGATTTGATCGGTATGGCCACTTTCTTGAATAAGCCGATCTGCTCCAGCAAACGTAAATCCCTGGGACCCATACCGGCCGTATCAATAAGTACCAGTTTTCTATCGTAGAAAGTATCCAGGTGTTGATGCAATTCCTCTAGCCCCGAAGCGATTCTCACCGGCACATCCAGAATACGACCGTAAGTGGTCAATTGCTCGTATGCGGCTATTCGATAATTATCCGTGGTGATCAAGGCTATTTCACGTGGCCCGTGCTTCATTCTGAATCTGGCGGCCAGTTTGGCGATGGTTGTCGTTTTGCCTACACCGGTAGGTCCTACCAAAGCCACTATGCCCCCAGTCTCCAGTAAATCTTCCTGAGCCAGTGGCAACATTTTGAGCAGCAACTCACTCGCATCCTCAATGGCGGTATTCATATCTCTGGAATTGGCTACATGCTGGGCCAGTTCCAGGGTGAGTCGTTTTGAAAAGCCCATTTCGCTGAATCGCTTGAGCAAACTAATTCTCAGGGGCGAACGTTCAGAGGCTGACTGCCATCCTGTTTCTCCCAGATGGCCATCCAGCATATTCCGCATCATGCGAAGTTCCTGCTGAACAACCCTTACGAACTGATCCTGGCCGTCGCCGGAATACTGAGCGCGGGACTCCAACATGGATTGGGCTTGTCCTAGCGGTGCCTCCCGGGTTCTGGTTTTCACGGTGGGAGTCTCATGAATATCGTTGACAAGCGGCGGTTCCGCTCGTCTCTGTCGAAATTGATTGCCAGAAAACCGGTTGCGCTCGGTTGAGTCTTCTTCGTCCCGTCGTGACCCCAAGTCTCTGTAGCGATCATCCACCATGCCTCTATTACGGCTTGCTGATTGCGGGGGTGCGGTCATTTCGTC
>JBPCSC010000032.1:0-3137 GCA_051007495.1 Methylococcaceae bacterium
GTGCAAACCCACCAGATTGGCGGCCATTTCTACCTTTTCCATATCCACCTGACCAAAGCGGGCTATGTTCTCGGCCAGACTGCCATCGAAGAGTTCTACATCCTGGGGCAGATAGCCAATATGCGGGCCTAACTCGGATTTATCCCAGGTAAAAACATCAGCACCGTCCAGGCGAATCTTGCCCGAAGCCGGTGGCCAGATACCCACCAGCAAGCGGGCCAGCGTTGATTTGCCCGATGCCGAAGGCCCGATGATGGCAATGATGTCGCCCGCAGGAATGGCAAAACTAATACCGCGCAAGATGGCCAACTGACTGCCCGGAGGCGAGGCGGTAACGCCTTCAACCGTAAGATTGCCCTTGGGAGCAGGCAGGCTCATGCCCGTTTGCCGTTCGGGGATGTTACTGAGCAGAGTCCCCAAACGATCGAACGCATCCCGGGCACCGACTACGTGTTTCCACTGGGTGATGACCTGAGTGATGGGGGCTACCGCCCGTCCTCCGAGTATTGAAGCCACCAGCATCATGGCACCGCCATCAACAAACGCGCCTTTGACGGTCAGCCAGACACCCAAGCCCAGCAGGGCTGATCCCAGCGTGATTTGTACAAACTTGGAAAGGGCCGAACTGATGCCGGCCCGATCGGATGCTATGGCCTGGTTCAGCAAAAACTGGCGTTGCTTTTCCAGCCAGCGAGCATGTATGGAGTTCAGCATCCCCATGGCTTCTATGGCTTCGGCGTGTCTTAGGCTGTTATGCGCGAAAGACTGAGCCATTGCACTGCCCCGGTTGGCATCAACCAGCAGTTTTTGGGTTCCTTTCTCGGTCATGAAGGCCAGGAGAATTTGAACCACTGCGCCGAAAGCCGTCATGAACCCCATGAGTGGGTTAATGAGATAAATCAAAATCATGAACAGCAAGGAGATAGGCGCGTCCAGTACAGCCAGCAGGGTTGGGCTGGAAATGAAATCCCGGATGGTGCGTAAATCTTCAGGCGCTCTGGGGCCGCCTTGCGCTCCGCGCAGTTTGGAGTAGAAACTCACATTAAAAATACGAGTATTGATTTGCTCGTCCAGTTTCAAGCTGGCACGATGCAGTATTTCAGCCCGAACCCAATCAATAATCTCCATGAAGATATACACCATGACGACCAACAGGGTGAGCATCGCCAGTGTCATATAATTGCGACTGTCCAGCACCCGGCCATAGACCTGCATCATGTATACAGTGGGGGTAAGTGCCAGAAAGTTGGTATATACGCTGAAAAATACGGCTTGCGTGAAGAGCTTTTCCAGGGCCATCATGGCTTCTCTTAACTCGGTTGATTGTTTGGGTTGTTTCATCATCATGGGATTAAGTATGGAGACATTACTGGGCTGGTGGATCCGTCCCTAAAGGGCCGACTGGAAAATGCGCCGATGATCCTGGGTGATTGTGGAGGCGACTGGGGCGACGACGGTAAACCGGTTCGTATTTGCGCAAATGTGAAAAGGCGGGGATTATAGAGAGTCATTGGTTAATTTTGTACCCTGTTAACCCGTTTAATGTATATGAAACGAACACCTGAACCCGATCTGATGGACGATGAATGTCAGGCTGAGTCCTATGCTTTGGCTGATTTCGCAGAACCTCACAATCATTTCGTCGCTGTATTTGCGGATGCTTTTCCTGATTTCAGTGGTGAGGGAGTCACTCTGCTGGATTTGGGCTGCGGCACGGCCGATGTCACTCTGCGCTTTGCCAGGCACTACCCCGGTTGCTCCATTGATGGCGTAGACGGCGCGTCCGCCATGCTGGCCTGGGGGCAACGCGCTATTGAGCAGGCCGGTCTTGCTTCCCGCATCCGCCTCATCCAGACCCGCCTGCCTCATCCCCTGCCGACCTCTGTGCGGTATGGCGGCGTGTTATCCAATTCCTTGTTGCATCATCTTGAACAACCGCTGGATCTCTGGCGTTGCATTGGCGAATACACCCAGGCCGGTGCGCCGGTGATGGTTATGGATCTACTGAGACCGGACAGCGAAGCGGCTGCCTCAGCCTTGGTTGAACGCTATGCCGGCACCGAAGCTGAACGGCTGCGACAGGATTTTTTCAATTCCTTGCGTGCCGCCTATACGATCGCCGAGGTGCAGGAACAACTGGCCTGCACAGGGTTAAACACGCTGATGATACGCCCCGCCAGCGACCGGCATTTTGTCGTTACTGGCCGCGTGCGGGGTTAATGTCTGCGCATGAAACTCAAGCATCATCCTTTTGCAGCAACACGGCCCCAACTACCGCCGCCGGGGGAATCAGAATGTTGAGCAAGGGTATGGCCAAACCCAGCATGATCAGTCCGCCGTACGTCAGCAACCCCAGGCGCATGGTCTTGACTACCCCGCGTTGCCGGGTGAAATCATACCCTTTGGCCTCCAGAGGATAAGCCATGTATTCCTGAGCGACTACCCAAGCCGAAAAAGCCATCCATACAAAAGGGGCCACCAGATTGACTCCGGGTATGATAAAAAGTATCAATAAAGGAATGGCCCGCAACAGGAAATACCCCAGCCTTTTGAGTGATGAGGTTATACCGGTAACCACCGCCTGACTTATCTTTGACTGAGAAACCACTCCTCTTTCACCCTCTATATGCTGAATGGCTTTTTCAGCCAGAATACTATAGAACGGCGAGGCAATGACATTGGCGATCAGGGTGAAGCTGAAATATACCATCAGCAGAAAACTAAGCCCGAACAATGGCCATATCAACCATACCAGAAACTCAAGCCATCCGGGTATTATGTTGTTCATGAACACTGCAAAATAATGCACGCCTGTCACCAGGGCCAATCCGAACAGCAACAGGTTGATGATTAAGGGGGCTATAATGAAATGACGCAACTCCGGCTGCATCAATAAATTAAACCCCTGGAACAGACACTTGAATGCCTGTACAGGGGAATTCATGCGGGATATTATCATGGCTTTTTGAGGGATAAAAAACGAGTACTATTATACTCTATTGAGTGTGAATGAAACCTGAATATCAATAATAACCAGGGTTTTACGGGGGGGTATCGCCTGCGCCTGTTGGGTTATAACGGCGCGATCAATCCTGACAGTGGGCACTGGACGATGGCTGAACTGGAGAACATGGGGG
>JBPCSC010000033.1:0-2093 GCA_051007495.1 Methylococcaceae bacterium
GCAAGCGAAGGCAAAATCCCGGAAGACAGCCTGCCCGAGGCGGCCAACATCCGTCTGACTCCGACCGTGTTGACCGACCCCAACGGCGATACCCCCAGTCTGGTTCGCATCCTCAGCGTTGAGGGCGGTAGCCTCGCAACGGCGGATGGCAGCCCCCTGACGCTCGGCACCGAAGGCAGCGTGTTGACGCTGGTCAATGGCAGCCTCGACCTGCGCTTCACCCCCGAACTCAACCGCGCCACCGATGCCAGATTCACGTATGCGATCGTGGACAGCATTGACCCGCAACTCATGTCGGCGGAATCCACCGCCACCGTGCCGATTGCCCCGGTCAACGACTTGCCCATTATCACCAGCACCCCGGTGAGCACAGCCACGGTCGGCGAGGCCTACACCTACACCCTGACCGCCACCGACGTAGATACCGACACCCACTGGAGCATCACCGCCGAGGGACTGCCCACCGGGTTGACCTTCACCGATCAGGGCGATGGCCAGGCCAGCCTGAGCGGCACGCCGGACAAAAGCACGGTCGGTCTTTGGCCCATCACCCTGCATGTGTCGGACGGCACGGCCACGGTCGATCAAACCTTTAGCCTGGACATCCAGAGTCATTACACCCCACCGACCGTGGACGAGGCCGACTCCACGCTGACCGGCACGCAAACCGAAAACGCCACGGTCGCACTCAATGGCGAGGTGACGCTGCAAAACCTGGATCCCACCGCCACGCTGACGGTCACCCCGGCCTTAAAGTCCGTGGTTTGGGCGGGCGGTACGCTGACGGCAGAACAGCAAGCCGGCTTCAACAGTGCGCTGACGCTGGACACGGCCACCGCCGACACCGTCAGCGGCAAAACCCAACAGCCGTGGCGTTTCACCGCGCCGAGTGGTCTGGATTTTCTCAAACAGGGCGAAACGCTGACGGCGACCTACACCGTCACGGTCGACGACGGCCAGGGCGCAACGCTCGATCAAGACATCACGCTGACCATCACCGGCACGAACGATCTGCCCACCTTTACGGCAGACGGCAACACGCTGACCGGGGCGTATACCGAACTCGACCGCACCACGGCATCCAGCGCACCGGCTACGCTCAAAGGCCAACTGAGCTTCAGCGATCCTGACCTCAACGACGTATTCACCGTCAGCCAAGCCGTCAAATCCGCCGTCTGGTCGGGCGGAGCATTGCCGGATGCCGCGCAGTCGGCACTGGCCACGGCCATGACGCTGGACGCGGCGATCACCGACAAAACCACAGGCAAAACCCAACAGCCCTGGACGTTTAACACCCCGGACAGCACGTTTGATTTTCTGAAGAAAGGCGACACGCTGACGGCGATTTACACGGTAAGTGTGGATGACGGCCAGGGCGGCAAACTGGCCCAGGATGTCACGATTACCGTCACCGGCAGCCTGGATGAAATGACGCTGGTTCCGAACGGCAACACCACAGGAACGTACACGGAACTCGATGCCAGCACGGGATCCGCGACACCGGCCAGTCTCAAGGGCCAATTCAGTTACACCGCCGCCGAAGCCAGCGCTTCGCTGACCGCCACCAGCCAAACCAAAACCCTGACCTGGAGCGGCGGCACACTCACCGCCGATCAACAAGCCAGTTTCGGCAAAGCCCTGAGCCTGGACACCGCCACCACCGACAAAACCACAGGCCAGACCCAACAAGCCTGGACGTTCACCACCCCGGACAGCCGCCTGGATTTTCTGAAAAAAGGCGACACGCTGACGGCGGTGTACACCGTCACGGTCAATGACGGTTTAGGCAATACGCTGGATCAGGATGTCACCGTTACCGTCACCGGCAGCAACGATGTCCCCACGCTGGACAAAACCGGCAACACGCTGGACGGCAAATACACCGAACTCGACCTGACTACGGCTTCGACTACGGCGGCTACGCTCAAGGGCACGCTGAGTTTCAGTGATCCCGATCTCAACGACACATTAACCGTCAGCAGCAAAACCAAAACCCTGACCTGGAGTGGCGGCACGGTGCCGACCAGCACCCAGACCGCGCTGGATAAGGCTCTGAGCCTGGACACGGCCATCACCGACAAAACCACAGGTAA
>JBPCSC010000034.1:0-2756 GCA_051007495.1 Methylococcaceae bacterium
CTTTGGTAGGCACCCAGGCGGCTTACGGGAGTATCAATACCACAGTAGGCTTCGTCAGAATGACCAAACTGGTAGATGCCACCATGAAGGGTCCTGACAACCTACTGGTGGCTTATAAGGCTGCCGCAACAGTCGGCACGGCGGACGCGCAGAATCTGACTGTCGATGGAGTTGGCAAAGCGGCTACCGCTGTTGGATTTTCCAATTTTGAAACCAACGGGGGCATTGAAACCCTGAATATCACCACGGCCAACAGCAGCAGTTATCTCCGTCTGACTGATGAAAATGGTGACGGTAATAACACCGGTACCGTTGCTGCCATGGCCGGTTTGCAGAAAGTAACTGTCGCAGGAAGTGCTGATCTCACCCTGGACTTGACCAACGCCAGCGGCACCGGCGTCATCACCGTAGATGCCAGCACCTTCTCGGGAGCTTTGACTTTAGAAGGCATCAACACCGCTGGAGTCACTTTAACCGGTGGCAATGGCAACGACACGTTCGACTTCACCTACAGCAGCAGTGGTGTTGCGGGTACGGGCAGCCATTTTGATGCAGGCACCGGCACTGTCCACGACAGCCTGGCGGGTGGCGGCGGTGTGGATACCCTGATGATCGGTTCAGGGGCAACGTTCTCCGACGACCAATTCAAAAACGTCAGTTCGATTGAAGTGCTCTACCTGAGCGGTTCAGGCGCATCTGGCTCTGGCGATTTGGGGGCAAATGCCGCCGCCGCTGGCATCACCACAGTAAGAGACGGAACAGGTTCAGGTGACATCATCAACCTGACCGTAGGCACCGGCTTCAATAAGGCTTTGACCGTAGAACTGCACGGTACAGGCGACACAGTAAATGCCTCCGGCAGCGCAGGCGACATCACGGTTAAATACCTGGTGACTGGCTCTGGAGCCACCGGCATTTATAACGAAGGCATCTTCGGCAGCACCGGCACCGGCACGGTAGACACACTGGAACTGTCGGCCGCAGGTACGGGATCCCCCATGAACATGAGTGGAATTACTAATTTCGAGAAAATCAAGATCAATGCCGACGGTTCCAATAGCATCGTTTTGAGCATGGATGACGGCAACGTAGCCAGCGGCAAAACCCTGATTATTGATGCCACCAACCTCACCAACAGCAGTGCGTCGCTGACCTTGTCAGGCGCGGCAGAAGCCGACGGCAAATTCAGCGTCTTGGGTGGTGCGGGCAATGACATCATCTATCTGGGTTCAGGCAACGACACCGTCGACGGCGGTGCGGGCAAAGACACCATCTACGGCACAGGCGGCGGCAACGACAGCATCATGGGCGGTGACGGCAACGACACCATCGACATGGGTGGTGCTTTGACCACAGGCGACACCATCGACGGCGGCAGCGGCACAGATACACTGGTTCTGAGTGGTTCCACCATCAGCAACTCCATGTTCACCAGTGTCTCCAACGTAGAAATACTGTCCTTGGCATCGGGCGTTACGGTAACGCTAACCGGCAACATCAATCAGTTCACCTCATTTGACCTCACCACCAGCGGCGCAACCACCCTGAATTTCGGCTCAGGCTACACCAGTGCCACCACTGTAGAAATGGGTTCGGGTGATGTGGTAACCAACAGTTCCACCGCAAACATAACCGCAAACATAACGGAAGCAAATGCCAGTGGAACCTTAAACTATACCGGCGGCACCGGCGGTATCGACACCGTGAACATCACGGTAGGCACGGGTGAAAGCGTTACGTTAGGCACCAGCAGTAAAATTGATGTCATCAACATCCTCGACAGCACGGGTACCGGCGATCACGATATGCTTCTGGTGGCCACTGGTTACACGAGCGCATTGAAGGTTGATGCCAGCCAACTGGATGCAGGAACCTCCACAGGTTCCGGCCCGTTGTACCTGGACGAAACCCTCACCTTCAGCGGAGCAAATGCCACCGGTTCCTTCACCGTATTGGGCGGTGCCGGACAAGACACCATCATCGGCGGCAGCGGGGCTGATTCCATAGACGGCGGTGCCGGTAACGACACCCTGGTGCTGGGTGTGGGTAATGACTGGGTACAAGGCGGTGACGGTGACGACCGCATCATCTTCGGTTCGGGCACTGGTTCGGCTAACGACGGCTATCTCACCAATGACGATACGGTAATAGGGGGATCAGGCACCGACACCCTCGTCATTCAATCAACCGGCACCGCCGGGTTTGGTGATGTTAACTTCCTGAACACGACAGGAATGGAAGTACTCGAACTCTCCAGTGGATCAGGCACGGTAACGCTCGGCTACTTCGCCGAAAACAAGGCAGGCATCACCAAGGTCGTTCTGGGCGATGCAACCAGTGCCTACACCGTGCTGGCCGATGCCTACTCCTCGTCACTGACCTACGACCTGAACGCCAACACCGGCGACGTTTCGCTTAAAGGCGGCTTGGGATCGGATGTCTTCGTGGTGCATGGCAGTGGTATTTTGAACGCTAGCGACACCCTGGTGGGTGGCAACGGTACCGATACCCTGAGGCTGGACAACACCAATGGCTCAAACAGCTCTGGCCAGGCCGTTGTGGCAACCGTCAGTTCCGGCATCAGCGGAATCGAGAAAATAGACGTGCTGGATAATGCAACGGGTACGGCGGGTACGGTCAATCTGACGATCGACTCAGGATACTCCACCACGGGAACGCTGCTTATTGATGCCAGCACCCTGGACAGTGGTGAAACCTTCACCCTCACCGCGACCGGGCTGGGTTCAACCCAGGCC
>JBPCSC010000035.1:0-2371 GCA_051007495.1 Methylococcaceae bacterium
GACTAACCCGGGCCATACCCAGCAAAGCCGGGGCGAAAACCGGAGACCGGCTTAATGCCTTCCGCAGGTATTGTTCGGCTACGTGCGTGTCGCCGTCTGATTCCACGCACAAACCGGCGTTGGTCAGGGCGACTTCAGGATGCGCGTAGAGTTTGGAGTCCATTACCTGCCGAAAATGGCTTAGGGCTTCGGCGTGTTGCCCCCGACCACACAGAAAGCGGGCGTAGTTGTTGTGCGCGGCCAGGTTTTGAGGGTCTAGCGTCAATGCCCGCTTAAAGTGGCGAGCGGCCTCCTCCGGTTGCTCCAGACGTTCCGCCAGCACCGCCCAGGCATCATGGGCCTCGCTGTTCGTCTCATCCAGGGCAATCGCCTTGAGCAAATCCTGTTGCGCCACCCGGTAATTGCCGCGTTCCATGTATTCCACCCCCTTGCGGAGGTAAATGTCTGCCGCACTGTGCCTGAGTGGCGGGTCATTCGGTCGTTCGAGCGAGGACGGCGCACATCCGGCTTGAGACATCAGGCATAACGCCGTGAGCAGACAGGCCCGTACCTTCATGTGGGCTGCACCGCCAGGCGAATGCGGCGGCTGGTTTTATCGTTGACACTGCCAACCAACTGGCCACAGGCAGCATCTATGTCGCCGCCACGCGTCTTGCGGGTGGTGACGATGAGACCGGCTTGATGCAGACGGTCGCTGAATGTGCGTATGGTATCGGGACTGGAGCACAGATAGGCCGAACCCGGAAACGGGTTGAAGGGAATCAGATTAACCTTGGAGGGAACATGGCTCAACAAACGAATCAGAGCGCGGGCATGGGCCGGGGTATCGTTGATGCCGTCGAGCATGACATATTCAAACGTCACCTTACGCCGGTTATCAACCCCCACGTAACGCTTGCAGGCTTCCAGCAATTCACGGATGGGGTATTTACGATTGATGGGCACCAGTTCATTGCGGAGTTCATCATCCGGTGCGTGCAGAGAAACCGCCAGGGAGATATCGGTCACAGCCCCCAACCGATCCAAAGCCGGCACCACACCCGAGGTACTCAGGGTAACGCGCCGCTTGGACAGTCCGTAGGCAAAATCATCCAGCATCAGGTTGATGGCCGACATCACGTTATCGAAATTCAGCAGCGGTTCGCCCATACCCATCAGCACCACATTGGTAATCCTGTCCAGGCCTACCTCACGCTGAGCCACCCACACCTGACCGATAATTTCGGCCACCGACAGATTGCGGTTAAACCCTTGTTGGGCCGTGGAACAGAACGTACACGCCAGAGTACACCCCACCTGGGAAGACACGCACAGCGTACCGCGCCCCTCTTCGGGAATGAACACGGTTTCTATGCGGTTTTTCTCGTCAACCTGCAACAGCCATTTGCAGGTGCCATCTGCTGATTTCTGCGCCAAGGCAATGCGTGGGGGCCTTATCTCACAGGTTTCTGTCCATCGGGTTCGGAGGGACTTGCTCAGGTTGGTCATGGATTCAAAATCGTCCACGCCGCGTTGATAAATCCATTGCAGCAACTGATTGGCGCGAAAAGGCTTTTCCCCCTGCTCGACACAGAAAGCCTCCAGGGCTTTCCGATCGAGATCAAGAAGATTCTGCCGTATGGCAGGCTCAGCGAGTACGGGGGCAGAGTTCATTCGCGGCGAAAAAATAAGCGATTTCCTGAGCGGCCGATTCCGGGCTATCCGAACCGTGTACGGCATTTTCGTCAATGCTGACCGCAAAATCGGCGCGGATGGTTCCGGGAGCGGCCTCTTTAGGGTTGGTGGCCCCCATGATTTCGCGGTTGAGCGCGATGGCGTTTTCACCTTCCAGCACCTGAATCATCACCGGGCCAGAGATCATGAAGCTCACCAAATCGTTGAAAAAAGGGCGTTCCTTGTGTACGGCATAAAAGCCTTCGGCCTGTTCACGCGACAAATGGGTCATCCGGGCGGCGATGATTCTGAGGCCCGCCTTCTCGAAGCGGGTGTAGATTTCGCCAATCACGTTCTTGGCGACGCCATCGGGCTTGATGATGGAAATGGTACGTTCAATAGCCATGGAAACTCCTCTTGGGGATAAGAACTGCTAGACAGCATAAAAATGAAAAACCCGCCAGGCGGGTTCGATTCGGGTGCTTCACACGCTCACAGCACGGTGAAGTGCCGGGATTTTACTTGAAAACTTGTACGGTGTCAGAACAGGACTGGCTTTTTTTGTGCAGGTTGCTATCCATTCCGCCCTATGAAGCCACGCACCGACGGGTTCGTAGTCCCGCCTTCAGGCGGAATCAAGGTTCGTAGTCCCGCCTTCAGGCGGAATTACTACCCCGGCGTGACCCGAAGCCGAAGGGGTGGCCGACCAGTAAACAAG
>JBPCSC010000036.1:0-13278 GCA_051007495.1 Methylococcaceae bacterium
ATGTATTGCTATTTCTCATGCCTACCTTCATGACCCGCTCCCTGAGCGCGTCCCAATCCAGGGTAACACCCCTGTCCATTTGCAGATACCCGCCCCGGCCTTCTTCTACTCGGGCAATGGAATCTATGGGCAATATGCCCTGGCTCCACAATGAGCCTTCATAGCTCGGATAACGTCCCCGTTCTGCCGCCAGATCTGATGAGGATTTGATGGCGAGATAGCTCACCCATTCCATGCTGCGGTCAGCAAATTCGATCGCGGCTTCCGAGGCATAGGGAATGCGTAGCTGATACAGCGCGTCTTGAAATCCCATGATGCCCAACCCCACAGGACGATGTCTGAGGTTGGAACGCCGGGCTTGCGGTACGCTGTAGTAGTTAATGTCTATCACGTTGTCGAGCATACGCATGGCCGTGGTGATAGTGCGTTCGAGTTTGGCGGAGTTCAGTTCGCCGGTGTCAGTGATGTGCGCTGCCAGATTGACTGAACCGAGGTTGCAAACGGCAATTTCGCTGTCATTGGTGTGCAAGGTGATTTCGGTGCACAGGTTGGAGCTATGCACCGTACCTACATGCTGGTTGGTGTAACGCAGGTTGCAGGGGTCTTTGAAGGTAATCCACGGATGGCCGGTCTCAAACAGCATCGACAACATCTTGCGCCACAGTTGGTTGGCAGGTAAGCGTTTGAACAAGGTGATGTCACCCCGATCAGCCTTGGCTTCATATTCCGTGTAACGCTGTAGAAAGGCTTGTCCCGTCAGATCATGCAAATCAGCGGTATCGCTGGGGCTGAACAGTGTCCAGTCGCCTTCTTCAGCAACGCGCTTCATGAACAGGTCAGGTATCCAGTTAGCCGTATTCATATCGTGGGTACGGCGACGGTCATCACCGGTATTTTTGCGTAGCTCCAAAAACTCCTCGATGTCCAGATGCCAGATTTCCAGATAGGCGCAGACAGCCCCCAACCGCTTACCGCCTTGATTGACCGCCACGGCGGTATCGTTGGCTACCTTCAAGAACGGCACAACGCCTTGAGATTTGCCATTTGTTCCTTTGATATGCGCCCCAAGGCCTCGTACCCGGCTCCAGTCGTTGCCCAGTCCTCCGGCGTATTTGGACAAGAGCGCGTTATCGCGTATGGCCCCGTAAATTCCTTCCAGATCATCAGGAACTGTGGTGAGGTAACACGAAGACAACTGAGGACGCAGGGTTCCCGAATTGAAAAGCGTAGGGGTGGAACTCATGAAATCGAAGGACGAGAGCAAGGAATAAAACTCAATGGCCCGCTCTTCTCGATCGACCTCATTCAAAGCCAGGCCCATCGCCACGCGCATGAAAAACGCTTGCGGCAATTCGAAACGAACCCCCCGCTGATGGATGAAATAGCGGTCGTACAGGGTTTGCAGACCCAGATAGGTGAATTGCAAATCCCGCTCAGGTTTGAGCAGGCTACCCAGGCGTGTCAGGTCAAAGCGGGTGAGTTCGGCTGAGAGCAGTTCACACTCCACGCCCTGCTTGATGTAGGCAGTGAAATACTCGGGATAATGTTCAGCCATTTCGGCCTGGGTGGCTTCGGTTGTGTGTCCGTTGATGAAGCTCAGTGCTTCCCGACGCAAGCTGTCCAGCAGCAGACGGGCGGCCACCTGAGAGTAGTTTGGTTCGGCCTCAATCCGCGCGCGGGCCGACATCAGCAACGCGGGAGAGACGTCTTTCTCTGGCACGCCGTCAAACAGGTTGCGGCAAGTCTCTTCGACGATCCAGCTTCCTTCTACGTCGGTCAACCCGGCGCAAGCCTCGTCCACAATCCGGTGCAAACGGGTGATGTCCAGATTTTTCTGGCTGCCGTCTGCCGCAGTGACCCGTACACTCGTCTCGCGGTGCGTGTCTTGGGTGGGGGTTTGTTGGGCACGCTGACGGGCGTGTTCTTCACGGTAAAGGACATAAGCTCTGGCTATTTTGTGGTGGCCTTCCCGCATCAAGGCCAACTCGACCTGATCCTGTATGTCTTCAATGTGGATCGTGCCGCCCGCCGACAGACGACGGAACAACGCTTTTTCCACCTGTTGAGTCAGTTCATCCACACTCTCATGGATGCGCCGACTACTGGCCGCTGCGCTGCCTTCTACGGCCAGGAAGGCCTTGGTAATGGCGACGCTGATCTTGCTGCTGTCGTAGGTAGTTACCTTGTTGTCGCGCCGTATGACACGAATGACACCCGGAACCAGGAAAGCGGTGTCGTCTAAAGTGCGGGCGGGAAGGGTAGGGTGGAGGTCAGGTAAAGACGAAAGGTTAAGAGGCTGAACGGGCATGAATGAAGTCACTCCGGCTGGAATAAGAAAGGTTGGATGGGTCAAAAGTATTTTTGGAGGGGCACACTATAGCGTAGAATGCCGGGTCTCATAAGTTCAGAATCAGCAAATATCATGTCGCTAATCGCATTCCGCAACATACACTTAGGGTACGGATTTCCGCTCCTCGATGGCATTTCGTTCTCTCTGGAAAAGGGGGAGCGAGTCTGTTTGGTCGGGCGTAATGGTACAGGCAAATCAACGCTACTCAAGCTGGTAGCAGGTCTTATCCCGGCCGATGACGGCGAGGTGTCCAGAGCCTTGGGCTTAAAGGTTTCACGTCTGGATCAGGAAGTCCCACTGGATACCCGAGGCAGTGTTTTTGACGTGGTCGCTGATGGTCTGGGTGACACAGGCCGGTGGATACGTGATTTTCACCGATTGTCGCAACAGGCCGCTGAAGGGGTGGACGATGCCCTCATGGCTGAGTTGGAGGAATGTCAGCACCAGATCGAAAACACAGGGGGTTGGGCCATGGAGCAGCGTATCACCCATCTTCTGACCCGGTTGGAACTGCCCGCAGAACGCGATATTGCCGAACTCTCCGGCGGTCTCAAACGGCGAGTATTGCTGGCCAAGGCCTTGATTGATGATCCGGATGTTTTGCTGCTTGACGAACCCACCAACCACCTCGACATTGAAGCCATCATCTGGCTGGAAAATTTTCTGCTGGATTGGTCGGGCAGCCTCATCTTCATCACCCATGACCGCTTGTTTTTACAAAAACTGGCTACCCGCATCATTGAACTGGATAGAGGCAAGCTCAGTGATTTCCCCGGCGATTACGCCACCTATTTAAGGCGCAAAGATGAGTTGCTGGAAGCCGAAGCCCGTCAGCAGGCTGAATTCGACAAAAAACTGGCTCAGGAAGAAGCCTGGATACGACAAGGCGTCAAGGCGCGGCGTACCCGCAACATGGGGCGGGTGCGGCGGTTGGTCGATATGCGTCAGGATCATGCCGAACGGCGTGACCGCATGGGCCAGGCCAATCTGCTGATTCAGCAGGCGGAAAAATCGGGCAAGCTGGTTTTTGAGGCCAATGATCTGCATTTTGAGTACGACGGCAACACCATCATCCAGGACTTGTCCACAGTCATCCTGAGGGGAGACAAAGTCGGCATCATAGGACCCAACGGTTGCGGGAAAACCACGCTGATTCGCCTGTTGCTGGGTGAGTTGGAGCCGACTCGCGGGCAGGTGCGGCGCGGCACGCATTTGCAGGTCGCTTACTTTGATCAATACCGCTCACTGCTTGATGAAGAAGCCACCGTCATCGACAACGTGGCCGGAGGCAGTGACCGGGTCACCATCAACGGACAAAACACCCACGTCATCGGTTATCTCAGGGATTTTCTATTCTCTCCTGATCGCGCCCGCCAACCGGTCAAATCCTTGTCAGGAGGAGAACGTAACCGTCTTTTGCTGGCGCGCTTGTTCACTCAGCCTGCCAATCTGCTGATACTGGACGAACCCACCAATGACCTCGATGCCGATACGCTGGATCTTCTTGAAGAATTGCTTTCCGAATACACCGGTACTGTGCTACTGGTCAGCCACGATCGGGCTTTTCTCAACAATCTGGTAACCAGCACCTTGGTGTTTGAAGGAGAGGGGCAGATTAACGACTATGTGGGTGGCTATGACGACTGGCTGAGGCAACGTAAAACCACCGAAAAATCAGCGGCGAAACCGCCCGTCATCAAGCCGGAAACACCGCCCGCCAAGCCGGTTCAAACCAAAACCCGCAAGATGTCGTTCAAGGAGCAACGTGAACTGGAAAGCCTGCCCGCTCAGATCGAAACCCTGGAGGCCGAGATTGCCACCCTGCAAGCCCGCATGAATGAACCCGCGTTTTATCAGCAGAGCCGTGATTTCGTCACCCAGGTTCAAACCGAACTCGGCAACCGCAGGCAAACCCTGGAAAACACGTATCTGCGCTGGGAAACCCTGGAAGCCCTGCGTGAGCCCTAGGAATAATACCGATGAAAACCAAACATTCCCTCACACTGGCCATAGGCGTTGCCATGGTTTTGGGATTTTTGGCGGGTGGCATTCTGCATTATGGGCTAGACGACCCAACCCAGTCAGGCCACTACGCCGATCAAGCCGCACTGCTGAGCGACTTGTTCATGCGACTCATCAAGCTGATTATCGCGCCGCTGGTCTTTTCGACCCTGGTCACTGGCATTGCCAAACTCGGCGACATCACCGCAATCGGGCGCTTGGGTTCTAAAGCACTGGCGTATTTCGTGGGTGCCAGCCTGGTATCACTGCTGCTCGGCATGGTGTTGGTCAACGTTTTTCAACCCGGCAGCCAACTTCATCTACCGTTACCTACGGGCGAAACCACCCAAAACCTGGTCGGCGGTGAGATCCACCTACGCGATTTTCTATACCACCTGGTTCCGCGCAACATCGTCGAGGCGATGGCCAACAACGAAATTTTGCAGATCGTTGTATTTTCCATACTGTTCGGGATAGCCGCAGCCAGCACCGGCGACAAGGGCGAACCCATCATCGCGGCACTGGATTCCATAGGCCACGTCATGCTGAAGGTGACTGCGTACGTGATGTTGTTCGCGCCTGTGGCGGTGTTTGGTTCGACTACCGCCCTGATCGCACGCAAGGGATTTGGGATACTGTCAACGTATGGTTTGCTGATAGTCGAATTCTATTTTGCCTTGCTGTTGCTTTGGTTGATTCTGCTGGGCTTTGGTTGGGTGTTTCTGGGGGCACGCATCAAAACCTTGGTCGGACGCTTGCGCGGGCCATTTCTGCTGGCGTTTAGCACCGCCAGCAGTGAGGCGGCTTTCCCTAAAACACTACAAGAACTGGAACGGTTTGGATGCCCTAACCGCATTGTGAGCTTCGTTCTGCCGCTGGGGTATTCATTCAACCTGGACGGTTCCATGATGTACATGACCTTTGCCGCGCTGTTTGTGGCCCAGGCCCACGGCATTGAACTCTCTCTGCATCAACAAATGACCTTACTGCTCACCCTGATGGTGACCAGCAAAGGCATAGCCGGCATACCTCGGGCTTCACTTGTGGTGATTTCCGGCGCGCTGGGTTTGTTTGGCATTCCGGAAAGCGGTTTACTGTTGCTGCTCCCGATTGATCAGTTTCTGGATATGGGCCGCTCCGCTACCAATGTTTTGGGGAATGGCATTGCCACCACGCTGCTCTCCCGTTGGGAAGGACACCTAAAGCACCCACCACACTGATCATGACCACCGAAACCCTGGCCGTTCCGTTTGATTCCAAAGCCTTTCTTGAAACGCTCACCCAAAAGCCAGGCGTTTACCGCATGCTGGATGAACAAGGCACGGTGATTTACGTCGGCAAGGCCAAAAATCTGAAAAAGCGGGTCGCCAGTTACTTTTCAGGCAAAGAGGCCACCCCAAAACAGCATGCCCTGGTGGCTCGCATTCAAGGTATTACGGTAACGGTCACCCACACTGAGGGTGAAGCTCTGTTGCTGGAAAGCCAGTTAATCAAACAGCATCGTCCGCGCTACAACATCAGCCTAAGAGACGACAAAAGTTACCCCTACATCCATGTCACCACCCATCAGCCATTTCCTCGTCTGTCGTTTCATCGCGGCGCACGCAACCGGCAGGGTCGCTATTTCGGCCCGTATCCCAGTGCGAGTGCCGTGCGTGAAACCTTGCGGCTTCTGCAGAGCATTTTTCCGGTACGGCAATGCCAGGATTCGTTCTTTCGTAACCGTGCCCGGCCTTGTCTTCAATATCAGATCGAACGCTGTACCGGGCCGTGTGTAGGGCTGATTTCGCCAGCCGCCTATTCCGAAGATGTCGCCGACACCCTGCTGTTTCTGGAAGGCAAAGGCAACCGACTGATAGATCAATGGGTAGAACGGATGGAGCAGGCTTCACGGCAGTTGCAATTTGAGAAAGCCGCCACCTACCGAGATCAAATCCAGACACTAAGAGCCATGCTGGAACGGCAAGCCGTGCACGGAGAGGATGGCGATCTGGATGTCATGGCCTGTAGTCAAAACGGAGCCTTGGCTTGTGTACAGGTTTTGGTCATCCGAGGGGGCCTACAGATTGGTGATCGGGCTTATTTTCCCCAGTTGCCGGAAGCACTGGAGCCTTCCGCCATACTGACGGCATTTATCCCGCAATACTATCTGGGCAAGCCGGTACCCCGTGAAGTCATCATCAGTCACCCGGTCGACCAAGCTGCATTGATAGAAGAAATGCTATCCCATCAGTCCGGTCACAGTGTGCGGGTCTCGGCCCAAGTACGGGGCGAACGCATGAAGCGGGTGCAACTGGCACTCACCAATGCCGAAACCGCCTTGCACACTCGCATGGCCAATCGACAGGATATACTGGGTCGCTTCCTGGCCTTGGGGCAGGCTTTGAATTTGGCCGACACACCTAAACGACTGGAATGCTTCGATATCAGCCACACCCAAGGTGATCAAACTGTAGCCTCGTGCGTGGTATTCGACCATCAAGGCCCGCTCAAATCGGCGTACCGGCGATTCAACATAGAAGGCATAGTGCCTGGCGATGACTACGCAGCACTGGCCCAGGCGGTGACCCGCCGTTACCGACGCATACAAGGCGGTGAGATTGAAGCCCCTGATCTTCTCTTCATTGATGGCGGCAAGGGGCAAGTTCATGCGGTGCAAAAGGCATTGGCCGAATTGCAGATGGAGACGGTCAGGATCATCGGTGTCGCCAAAGGCCCGGATCGCAAACCGGGCATGGAGTGCTTATTCCCGGCAGGAGCCAACATCCCGTTGATACTTCCAGGCCACTCGCCGGCTTTGTTGTTGATTCAGCATATCCGTGATGAAGCCCACCGTTTCGCCATCACCGGACACCGGCAACGCCGGGCCAAAGCCAAACAGCAATCCAGCCTGGAAGGGATAGCCGGACTCGGGCCCAAACGTCGTCAGCAACTGATGAGGCAGTTTGGCGGCATGAGGGAAATTAGCCGCGCCAGTGTGGAGGCTCTTGCCCGTGTCGACGGCATCAGCCTGCAACTGGCGCAACGTATCCACGACACTTTCCACGATAGGGATCAATAACCATGGAACTGAACCTTCCCACCTATCTCACCCTGATGCGTATCGCACTGATACCCGTCCTGGTCGCATTTTTCTACGTGCCATGGGGCTGGACTCACATCACTTGCGCGGCAATTTTCACTGTGGCAGGCATTACCGACTGGCTGGATGGATATCTGGCGCGTCGTTTGAACCAAACCACCCGCTTCGGTGCGTTTCTGGATCCGGTCGCTGACAAGCTAATGGTTTCAGTGGCACTGGTGTTGATCGTGCAGGCCGATCCCACGCCTTACGTCGCCATAGCCGCAGCCATCATCATAGGTCGAGAGATTACCGTCGCTTCGCTGAGGGAGTGGATGGCAGAAATTGGCCAGCGCGGCAAAGTGGAAGTGTCTCAACTAGGCAAATGGAAAACGACGGTGCAGATGGCATCCATCATCATTCTGCTGGTGAGCATGGATCCACTGCTGGAGGAATTTAAAATCCCGGGTCGCTGGTTGCTGTTGCTTGCTGCCTTACTCACGCTATGGTCTATGACACTCTATTTGATAGCCGCTATACCCGCATTAAAAAATGAAGAAAACGTATTGACGAAAAACTGAAATATCCATAAAATACGTGACTTCATTCAATTGAAAACGCGGGAATAGCTCAGTTGGTAGAGCACAACCTTGCCAAGGTTGGGGTCGCGAGTTCGAGTCTCGTTTCCCGCTCCAAATTCTTCAAAAAGCCGCGCATTACGCGGCTTTTTGATTTAAGCCTTTTGGCTGAGTGGCAGAATGGTCATGCAGCGGCCTGCAAAGCCGTCTACGCCGGTTCGACTCCGACCTCAGCCTCCAAACATTATATTATTCAGGGCCGTTAGCTCAGTCGGTAGAGCATTGCACTTTTAATGCAGTGGTCACTGGTTCGAATCCAGTACGGCCCACCACCTTTCCAGCCGGAGTTTCTCTCCGGCTTTTTTATGCCTGAAGAATCACATACCACTGAGCCGTGTTGGCGCGGATATTAACGCGACCTATGCCATCGTGGTGTTTTCAGCATGATTGTTCCCGGGTACTTTAAGTAATAATCCAGACGTGTGCTGGAGGTATTGGATAGCACCCGGTCTGGTAAAAACCACCCTCCCGTTCAGTCCCGCCCATACCTACCAAACCCTGAAGCGCAGCATGAAGCGACTGTCCGGGGAGTACCTTTCTTTGGCCTGCCCTAACGTGCGGAGACCCAATTCAAGCAGAGATGAAAAAGACTAGGGGATTATGAAAGAAGGCGAGATTTCGTTTTTCCGATTTCGCCATGCGGTATGTATTTTGTGTTTACGTGCCCAGAAACACATAACTCAGCCCCAATATAATACTATTGGAATGTGCCTGCCCAGGAAAAGCAGCATATTCCTGAAACCGATAACCGTAATTCAGCCTAATCCTCAAGTCACGGGTAATATTCCAGTCCAGGCCCAGGGACGCAGTGGCATAATCCCGTTCGAAAGCAGTCGATGACACGTTGCGAGTGATCGACTCCATCCGGTTGTAACGAGTCTCTACCTCCAGCATCAATGCAGGTTTCAGTCGGTAACGATAACGTGCATAAAGGGTATGATACTGAAGCACTTGTCCCAGGGCACTGGGGTTGATGGCATTGGAATACCCCGCAGACAATGCCTGACGCTCTCCTTCGTATATCCCGCCTATATTCACAACATATCCCCATCTCGAGTACGCACTGATTGCTTCTCCTGAATGTGTATATACCATGCCTGGGCCGGCATCCAGGGTAAATTTCAACGTCCGGTTTACCTGGTATTGCCCACCCAGTTGAACACCGTATACGGTTTGATTGGGGATATTCTGGCTGTCATAGTGAATATCTCTGAGAAATAATTCCCCGTCCAGGGACAGACGAGGGTTCCACTGATGACGCTCACCGATATTGAACAACCAGGTTTCATTACCGGTGAACCGGGTTGCAGGGTCAGAGGCATTATTTTGGTATGTTGTTCTGGAATAAGTGGCGGCGGTGGTTAATTTATCTCGTGGAGTCCATTGCCAGCTCCAGTTGGGTGAAAGTTTCAGTGTACGATAATCCAGCCTGGGCCTTATTATCCCGATATCAAGCAGTTGTTGCAGATAGGCGCAGCTGTGGGTATAGCTGCCCGCCAGGCCTGTCTCGGCACGCCCGTGTCGATAGGCATCGTCACTGGCTATATTGAAGTTGTCGCAATCCCAGCGGGAATCATTATTACGGCGTATATCTCCGTCGGCCTTGAATATCAAATCAGAGTTGCCGGTTTTTCGTGCCGCCTCAAGGGCAGGAATCAGGCGGTAAGTGAAGACGGATTCACCATTACGCACATCCAGTCGCATATTGTCCTCATAACCTACTTGCTGTTGCAGGCTGGCCTTGGGTTGCCAATCGGCCCAGGTACCATGAGGCCAGGCCATTATTCCCCATGAAATAAGTATGATAATCCGCTGTATGGCCTTGTTGTGCATAGCCCGATTCATTTATCCACTGGACTGAAATAAGTGTGCCTTGAGTGTAGTAACCGCGTGCGCCTTCTTATGGAATCACCAGAGTATCTCCCCCTTTAAGAATGATATTGGTATGTAGTGCTTCCCCGTCTTCTATATCACCATAATCAAAGCCAATCCGGGTAAAAAAACCACTGGCTTCGCGGCGCAGGACCAGTATCCTGTGTTTTTTGGCATAAGGTGTCAATCCACCGGCCATACTCAAGGCCTGTACGATATCGGTCGGTCTGGCCATAGTATAGGCACCAGGATGGACGACTTCGCCGGTGACGTAGATTCTGTTACCCTGTGGAGCGATGAGACGGACACTAACCTCGGGTTCCGGGAGATAGTCCCTGAGTCTTTTTTGCAGTTCCAGTGCCAGTTCGGCCAGAGTTTTTCCGGCAGCCGGTAATAGTCCTGCCAATGGAAAGGACAGCGAACCATCCGGCAATACGCGGGTTTTGGTATCAAGTTTTTCTTCATGCCATACTTTTATTTCCAGTCGATCTCCGGGATTAAGCCGGTATACCGGATCGGCAGCTCTGGATATACCTGATAACAGGTACAGCATGGTGAGTAGTCCAATACCGGCGTGCCGGAGTAATCGGTGAGGTATCCGAATGCTATTCAGGTAATTGATCATGGTATTACTTCCTGTATAGTGGCAAAGCCGTTCCAGCCGGTTTTCCATCCGTAAGCGGCTTCATACCAGAACCCCCACACCCCCATTAACACTAAAATTCCGTATCGCCACACCCGGCGTTCCGGTGTCTGTGCGTAACTGAAAATGGGCTGCGAGGGAATCAACGCGAGTAATTGTCTTGCGGCCTGAATTAAACTGATGACCATGGCTATTAAACCTGCATTCGAGGCCAGTTCATCATTTAATACCTGATACCCGGTGAACACCAGCCCAATAAACCCCATACCCACAGTGCCTCCGACAAGATTTTCCCGCGTCCAGCGAAACCCGCACTGATAATGCACCATGCCGTATAGAACAAGCGTATGGAAGACGTGCGTCATCAGCAAGGCCATACCCACGCCATTTAATCCGAAATACTTAAGACCCAGGTATGTCAATCCCAGATTGAGTGCAGTAAGCAGGGCTTCACTCAGGAAATAACGCACCTTGGAACCCTGTGCCATCAGTATGAATGCCAAAGGCCAGGAAAATACCCTGAAACCCATGGCCAGACACATCCAGCGCAATAATTCAATGGAAGGCTGAAACGCCGTGCTGTAAAACACGGTAATAACTATGGGTGCGAGTATCCAGGTGGCCAGGATTCCCGGCACGGCCAGTATCCAGGCCATGCGTACCTGTTGATTGACCAGGCGATTGCAGGTGAGTGAATCATGGGCCGCCGCCGTCAAGCGAGGATAGAAATCCGAACCTAGTCCTTGCAAAACCAGGCTGATGTACAACCACCCCAGGGCAAATGCCGCCTGATAAAGGCCAGCGGCATACTGATCGAACCGCTGCACGATCATCAAGCGAGTGAGGTAGGCCGTACCCATCACCATGAGTCCGCTGGCCAAAAACACAGAACCCAGGCCCAGCAAACTCATCAGGTTGCGTTTGATTCTGATGGTGCTGATGCGCCCCTTGGGTAAGTCGATGTTTCTGCTGTATCGGATCGATACAAGCAGATTAATGGCTGCCAGGCTCACCAAAGCCGGTACTATGCCGTCCAGGCCGCGTGTATACACCCAAGCCAGACTGGCAACAGTTCCCCAAACCGCCACAGCGATGTTCAGGCGTGCCAGATCATCCACACGACGCAATCCCTGCATCAGGGCTGTTTGGCCCTCCGCCATGACCCGCAGCACAATAGCCAGAGACAAACAGGCCACTTGTCCTTTCATCTGCTCGTTTCCAAAACTCCAGCGGGCCACGGGTTCAGCCATTAGCCACAGCACACCTGTTCCCAAACACCCAAGCACCAGAGTGACCCGTTGCAGCACCCAAGCGGTACTGGCCATCAGCCTTATATTTTGGCGGCCCGCCGCAGCGGCCATTTGGCGTACCCCACTGCTGATTATGCCCAGTCCAGCCAGACTCTGTACCAGGTCGGCAATGGATAAATAAATCCCCCAAAGCCCCATTCCCCAGGGTCCTACCATCAGGGCTATACCTTTTATACGAATTAAGCCTATTAGCACCACCAGTAACGAAGACCCTCCCATCAATACCGATGAACGCAATATCTGGCCATAAGCGGAATCCCGCTGTCCACAAGACTTGACTGGATGGAGTTGACTGTGTCCCGACATAAATCGCAAAGCCCTCCTGTTGGCGTTAATTTGAGGTGTTTGGTATTAAACCGAATGTCGCGAAATCAGTACATCAGTGTGCTTACCTATTGTTTGGTCGGGGTATTTTGCCGGAGTATGGTGTGTATTGAGGCTAACCGTACAGGGCAGGCCTGGTCTGGTTATTAAACAGGAACATATAACGGATATACACACTATATGGAACGGTGCGATATGAATCTTCAGGATTATCTTGATAGCATAAGCCGGCGTCGGCATACCGTAGTGATTACGCTGGTTTTAATAGCGGGTTTAGGGTTTATGCTGGCTCAGGCTTTACCCCAACGCTATCGCTCGGAGGCCAGTTTGCTGGTACATACGCCATTAGTCGATGACATAATCCAGACCAACCATACGGATGCGGCCAGTCAGCAAATCAGAAGCCTGCTACAGAAAAACCTCACCGACCGGGTTGTGCTGGAGATTATCCAAAAGCTTGATCTGTATCCTGAACCCGGCGCGTACCGTAGTCCGCGAGAATGGGTAGAACCCTTTCGTAAGGCCATGGAAGTGCGTCTGCTGAAATCGGAATTAATGTCTGCCGATACCGGCGAACCCAGCGAAATACCTTTTGCATTATCGTTTCAGCATAAACAAGCCGTCCTGGCGCAACAAACGGTACAGGCATTGGTTCAGAGGTTAATTGAGCGTCATGCCGAGGAACGAACTGAAAAGGCCAGCCAAACCCTGGTTTTACTGCAAACACAAGCCAATACCCTGCAATCCACCCTGCGTGAACTGGAAAAGCGGATTAGTCAGTTTCGTGTGCAACACGATGGCCGTTTACCGGAACAACGGGCCGACAATCTGAATACGATCAATCAGTTGCGAGGCGAATTGATGGAGCTGGAAAGAAGCGTGAGTGCCAGCCATGACAGGGGTGAAACCATGAATAACGGAAACCCGGTTAAACTATCCCCTCTAAAACAACTTGAACTGGATTATAAGATAGTGTCCAGTCGTTATCTGCCACAGCACCCGGATGTCAGACGATTACAGTATCAACTGGACGCGCTGAAAAAAACGCCGGGTATCTCTGAAACTGAAGTGGCCAATAC
>JBPCSC010000037.1:0-8389 GCA_051007495.1 Methylococcaceae bacterium
GTAGACGAGTCTGTGGTCTGAATCCAGTGTTTTCTGTAACATAATCGACAATTTTCTACGTGTGGTTCGATTATGCAAAAGAGTGATTTCTACTACCCGCTGCCTTCTGAGTTGATCGCACAAACCCCCCTAAAGCAGCGTTCTGCCAGCCGTATGCTGTGTGTGGAGGGGGAGGTGGGGCAGGTTCGAGATAGTCATTTCAGTGATTTTCCCACACTGCTGAATGCGGGTGATCTGCTGGTGTTGAATGATACTCAGGTCATACCGGCACGACTGTACGGGCGTAAGGAATCGGGTGGCCGGGTGGAGATTTTGATCGAACGGATACTCAACCGAAATCAGGCCTGGGCGCATATCAAGGCCAGCAAAGCACCGCGTGCAGGGTCGGTGTTGATAGTGGAAAACAGCTACGCTGTGACGGTATTGGAGAAACAGCATGACCTGTACCGGCTTGAATGCCACAGTGACGAACCTTTAAGTGTATGGGTCGAAAGGGTAGGGCACATCCCTTTGCCACCGTATATCAGACATGAGGATGGCGAGGAAGATCGAGACCGTTACCAGACCGTGTTTGCCCGTGAACGCGGGGCCGTTGCAGCACCGACGGCGGGTTTGCATTTCGATCAACCCATGCTTGATCGCCTGGCCGAGCGTGGCGTGGGCACTGCCTGCGTGACTTTGCACGTAGGCAGTGGGACATTCCAGCCCATCCGGGAAAATGACCTCAGCCTGCACACCATGCACGCCGAATTCTGCGTGATTAATGCCGCTACCGTCCGGCAGATTGAGGAAACCAAAAGGGCTGGGGGGCGTATCGTAGCCGTGGGAACTACTGTAGTGAGAACCCTGGAAACGGCCGCGTTGTCCGGGCACATCAAGCCGTTTCAGGGCGATACCCGATTGTTCATTACGCCCGGGTTTAGCTTTAACTGTGTCGATGCCTTGCTGACCAACTTCCATCTGCCTGAATCAACGCTGTTAAGTTTGGTATGCGCGTTTGCCGGATACCAGCCAGTCATGCAGGCTTATGCGCACGCAGTAGCCCGGAATTATCGTTTTTTTAGTTACGGTGACTGTATGTTCCTGACACGCCATGGCAAGCAGTAACCCGGGCTTGGGATGCGAGTCACTGCACGAAGAGGCAAAACCGGCTGAAGTCAGTCAAAGCCGCGTTAGCAAGTGCACTTTTTATGGCAAGAGTCCAGGCTGGAAACTGATCAAAGCTGTGGCGGGTATGCCGTTATTGCCAATAATGTATATTATGTTAAATGTCCAATAATAATCGGCATGGGTCTTCCAGAACTTCCTTTACCGTGAACAGAAACGATACGGCTTCGCGGCCATCAATAATGCGGTGATCGTAAGACAAAGCCAGATAGATCATGGGGCGTATGACGATTTGCCCGTCTTCCACAATCGGACGATCCTTGATGGCATGCATGCCGAGTATGGCACTTTGCGGTGGGTTGAGAATGGGGGTTGAGAGCATGGAGCCGAAAATGCCGCCATTGGTGATGGTGAAGGTTCCACCGTTCAGATCTTCGTAACTGAGTTTGCCGTCCCGTGCTTTTTTGGAGAACTCGGCTATGGCCCGTTCAATAGTGCCAAAATCCAGTTGATCGGCCTGACGGAGTATCGGTACTACCAAACCACGTTCTGAGGATACCGCGATGCCGATGTCGTAGTAGTCGTGGTACACGATCTCATCGCCGTCTATTGAGGCGTTGACGATGGGAAAACGCTTGAGAGCGGCCACGGTGGCTTTGACGAAAAACGACATAAACCCTAATTTGGTGGCGTGTTCCTGCTCGAAACGCGTGCGGTATTGATTCCTCAGTTCAAAAATTTTCTGCAAATTGACTTCGTTGAAGGTGGTCAACGTGGCGGTGTTGCGCTGAGCCTCCATAAGACGCTCGGCGATGCGTGCCCGCAAGCGGGTCATGGGAACTCGCCGTTCGCCCGTGTGACTGGCGGCCTCGTCGGTTGTCGCTTGCGAAATGGGTTGCCTGTTCAGGTACGTGTGTACATCTTGCCGGGTGACGCGCCCTTCCCTTCCGGTTCCAGAGATTTCAGCCGGGTTGATCTGGTGTTCCATCAGCATACGCCGGGCCGATGGGCCTACAGTAGGCGCGGGTTGCTCAACAGATGCCGTCACCGGAGGTGCCGGTGTCGTCGGCAGGCTGTGTTCTTCAGAGGTTTCCATTATGGCCAGCAAATCACCGCCCAACACCACCTCACCGCGATTGCGACGCACATCCAGCAATACGCCGTTCTCGGGTACGGGAACTTCCAGTATGACTTTATCCGTTTCCAGATCGATCAGGTTTTCTCCCCTCAGGAGACGATCGCCTGGACGCTTGTGCCAGTCCAGTAGAGTGGCATCGTTAATCGATTCAGGCAGGTTGGGTACGGTGATTTCCAGGCGCATAGAGAGTCCCAAGGTTGATTATTGAGGCGGGATGAGACCGGTCAGGGCGTCTTCCACGATTTTCTTTTGTTGTTGCAAATGTCGGTGAAACTGCCCTACAGCCGGAGTGGCCGACATGGGCCGACCGGCATAACCCACCCGAACTGACTGCTCCAGCAGGTTGAGAAAACGGTGCTTGATCTGATGCCAGGCACCCTGGTTTTCAGGTTCTTCCTGACACCAGATCAGTTCCTGCATGGCGGTGTAGGCGGACAGTTCTTGTAACAAGTCTTCAGTCGGAAAAGGATACAGCTGCTCAATGCGGATCAGAACGACCTGATCAAGGGCTTGGCTGCGACGCGCTTCCAGCAAATCGTAATAGACTTTTCCCGAGCACAGGATTACTCGTCGGGTGTGGGCCGGTTCATGTGGGTCGATTTCGCCAATGACTGTGCGATAACCGCCCTGGCTGAGTTCCTCCAGGGTGGATACCGCCAGTTTGTGCCGCAACAGGCTTTTGGGGGTCATGACAATCAGCGGTTTACGGCAAGGCCGGATGATCTGCCGCCTGAGCAGGTGGAAGATCTGGGCCGGAGTGGTGGGTACGCACACTTGTATGTTTTGTTCGGCGCACAGTTGTAAGTAACGCTCCAGTCGTGCCGAGGAATGTTCAGGACCCTGCCCTTCATAGCCATGCGGCAACAGCATGGTCAGGCCACTCAAACGCCCCCATTTGGACTCACCCGAGGCGATGAACTGGTCAATGACCACCTGCGCGTTGTTGGCGAAATCGCCGAACTGGGCTTCCCAAATCACCAGCGTGTCGGGTTCCGTGCTGCTGTACCCGTATTCAAAACCCAGCACCCCTTCCTCGGACAGCAAAGAATCATACAAATGGAATGTCCCCTGACGATCACCCAGGTGCTGTAAAGGGATGTACGCATCTCCGCTGTCCAGGTCAAACAACACCGCATGACGGTGAAAAAAAGTGCCTCGCCCTACATCCTGGCCGGTCAGGCGTATGCTACGTCCGTCCATCAACACGCTGGCATAGGCCAGTGTTTCACCAAAGCCCCAATCCAGAGGCAGCGTGCCCTTACCCATTTTGTCGCGTGCCTCGACGATGGCCAGTGCCCTGGGGTGCAGGGTAAACCGCTCGGGAATCTGGCTAAGGCTTAAGGAAAGACGCTGGATCAACGGCAGAGGACTGGCCGATTGATAAGGGACTGACCAGTCGTGCCCCAGATAATGATCCCAGCGGGTTTGGGTGTAGCTGGTGGTATCACGCAAGATAGGACGGGATACGGCTTCATCACACTTGAGTGCTTTGAGGTAATCCTCTTCCATACGCTTGACGGCTTCCGGATCCACCACACCTTCCTGATTGAGTTGCTCGGCATACAGGCGCGTGACTGGCGGATGCTGGCGTATAAAGCGGTACATGGCCGGTTGGGTTACCGCCGGTTCATCCGCTTCATTATGCCCGTGACGACGGTAGCAGATCAGATCCACCACTGCATCACGCTTGAATTTCATGCGGTAATCCAGGGCCAGTTCCATGGCCGTCATGACCGCTTCGGGATCATCCCCGTTCACATGAAACACGGGGGCCTGAACCATATTGGCGACATCCGTGCAGTATAGTGTTGAGCGGGCATCGAAGGGGTTGCTGGTGGTAAACCCGATTTGATTGTTGACCACTATGTGCAGGGTTCCGCCGGTGGTAAAGGCCCGGGTTTCGGCCATGTTGAGGGTTTCCATTACCACGCCTTGTCCGGCAAAAGCGGCATCACCGTGGATGATGACGGCCATTACCTTATCTTCTCCGCCGGAGGGATAACGATCCTGCCGCGCCCGCACCGAACCCTCCACCACCGGGCCTATGATTTCCAGATGCGAGGGGTTAAACGCCAAAGCGACATGGACAGAGCCAGTGGCGGTCATGATGTCTGAAGAAAAACCCATGTGGTATTTGACATCACCTGCCGTGGCATACGGCACGCCCGAATCCCAGGTGCCCTCAAACTCTTGAAACAGCATGCTGGGTTTGCGGCCCATGATGTTGACCAGCACATTAAGCCGCCCCCGGTGGGCCATGCCTATGACGATCTCGCCGATACCCGCCGCGCCTGATTTTTGAATCAGACCATCCAGCAGCGGGATCAGGCTCTCGGCACCTTCCAGCGAAAAACGTTTCTGGCCTACGTATTGGCGGTGCAGGTATTTTTCTATGCCTTCGGCCGCCGTCAGCATTCGAAGTAGCCAGGTTTTTTGTTCGACGGTGCGGGTGGGTGCCGCGCTGCGTTCCAGGCGGTGTTGCAGCCATTGCTTGATGTTGCTGTCGACAATGTGCATGTACTCAAAACCTATGCTGCCGCAATAGGTGTGCTTCATCTTGGCGACGATGTGTTTAAGCAGCCACTTCTCCCGGGTGGCGAATACATCGTAGTAAAACTCGCGCTGGCTGTCGGATTCATCCAGGCCATGATAGGTCGGGTTTAGATCCATCAAACGCGGCACCGGAGCGAGTTTCAGCGGGTTGTTTTCGGCGGCTTGATGGCCTCGGGTGCGGTATTGGTATACCAGGCGTGCCACGGCAAATTGCTTGAATACCGCCTCATCCACGGCGGCCGTAGCGAGTTCTTCGTGGCGTGTATCGGGTTCCCTGCCCTGCCCTGCCCGCCCTGTGCCTGAGGGTTCCCATTGCAGAAATTCAAACCGTTCCCGCCAACTGGGATCCACCGAAGCGGGGTCTTCCAGATAGCGTTCGTACAGTTGTTCGAGAAAACCGGCGTTGTCCTCGGCAAAAGCGTGGGTGTGTTCAAAAAGTTGCTGGAGTCTGTTCATGTATGCCATCAAGTCACGGGCCTGAAGTGCCGTAGTCTACTGTATTCTGAAGTGGAATCTTACTGTTTCTTAAAGGTCAGGGAAGGCTCGGTCTGGCCTGCCGTGGAGTACAATGCTTACCCCGGATGGGGCCTGCTTATAGTCCTGATAACAATAATGAGACGCTCATGCTTAATTCTTCCACGCCCCGACTGATTGACCGCTTTGGGCGTACCGTCGATTACCTCAGAATATCAATCACTGACCGTTGTGATTTTCGCTGCATTTACTGCATGAGCGAAGACATGGTGTTCGTACCCCGTAGCGACATTCTCAGCCTGGAGGAAATCGCTCGGGTGTGTCGGGCTTTCGTCAAACTGGGCGTAGACAAAATCAGAGTCACGGGGGGTGAGCCACTGATACGCCGTGGGGCAGTGGAACTGCTGCACGAGTTGGGGCAAATTTCAGGGCTAAACGAACTGGTTTTGACGACCAATGGCTCCAGGCTGCGCGCCACGGCCTTGGCACTCAGGGCCGCCGGGGTGAAACGAATAAACGTCAGTCTGGATTCGCTAGACCCTGAAAAATTCAGGCAATTAACCCGCACAGGGGATCTGGCCGTGGTGCTGGATGGAATAGAGGCCGCATTAGAGGCCGGGTTTGATCGCATAAAAATCAATGCCGTCATCCTGAAAAATCGTAACCACGAGGAAGCACCCAGGCTTTTGGCGTACGCCATCGCCAAGGGCATGGACTTGAGCTTTATAGAGGAAATGCCGTTAGGGCGAGTGGAAGAGCATGATCGCGCAGAAGAATACTATCCCAGCGATCTCATACGGCGTGATTTGTCTGAACATTATCGGTTGCTGCCTACAGAAGACAGCACCGGTGGCCCGTCGCGGTATTGGCGGGTTGAAGGTACGCACACTCGGGTGGGGTTTATTTCACCTCACAGCCATAACTTCTGCGGAACGTGTAATCGGGTGCGGGTCACGGCGGAAGGCAGGCTGTTGTTGTGTTTGGGGAACGAACATTCCATCGATTTGAAAACCCTGTTGCGGTCTCATCCTGATGATGAAACCGCCTTGCAATCGGCTTTGATTGAATCCATGGCCATCAAACCGGAGCGGCATCAGTTTGATTTGACGGTCGCCCCGGTTATTTTCCGCCACATGAGCGTGACGGGTGGATAGGTCAGGTCGTTTTGAAGTTTAGTGGGCAAGAGTCAGCAGCAGTTGGCCGGTTTGTTCGGCGATTTCCCGCTCTTCATCCGTTGGTATCACCAGGATGGCGACCGGGCTTTCGGCGGTTTCCAGGCGGCGCAGGGTGTTTTCCCGTTTTTGATTGGCCATAGCGTCAAATCGTAGGCCGAACGGTTCCAGTTGGGCGCAGATGCGTTCGCGTATGGGGGCCGCGTGCTCGCCTATGCCGCCGGTGAAAATCAAGGCGTCGATTCGCCCGAGTTGCACCAGATAAGCCCCCAGGTAAAACCGGATGCGGTGTACGTATATGTCCAAAGCCAGACGGGCCTCAGCCTGGCCGTGTTCGGCTTGAGCCAAAACATCACGCATATCGTTGCTTTGAGTCAGCCCTTTCAGGCCGCTGTCCCGGTTGAGCAATCGGTCAATGTCACTCGCCGTGTGGCCCAGTGACAAGAGATACAGAATGACACCGGGGTCCAGATCACCGCAGCGGGTTCCCATCATCAACCCGGCTACGGGTGTCATGCCCATGGACGTGTCCATGCTCTGACCCTGGGCAATGGCCGCCATGCTGGCCCCATTGCCCAGATGCAGGACTATGGCGTTCAAATCATCACGGGCTTTGCCTAGAAAATCCGCCGCCTGACGGGTGACGTAGGCGTAAGACGTGCCGTGAAAGCCATAGCGTCTGATTTTAAGCTCGCGGTAGCAGTGTTCCGGCAACGCGTAGCGGTAGGCGTGTGCCGGCATGGTTTGATGGAAGGCGGTATCAAACACCGCAACCTGTGGCACTTCCGGCCACAGATCACGGCAAACTTCTATACCCAGCAGATTGGGCGGATTGTGCAAGGGAGCCAGCGGGATGGCATCGCGTATGGCCTGGATTACCGTTTCATTCACCACAACCGCAGAATGAAACGTCTCTCCGCCATGCACGACGCGGTGGCCAATGCCCGTCAGGCCACTAGCGGCAGCATCCAGATGCCCTGCGCGTTGCAGACGCTCCACGATGCTGGCCACTGCGGCCCGATGATCGGACTCAATACGCTCAATCGTTCCGCCCTCCAGAACCCGCCAGCCTTCCGGTTCAAACAAGCGATATTTGATGGAAGAACTGCCCGAGTTCAGCACCAATATCATTGCGGCCACTTCCAGTTGGCGTGTTCGGGCATATCTACCCCGTGTTCATACGCGTAGTTGCTGCACTCAATCTGCATATCCTTGAGTTTTTCCTTAACGTGCGCCCCGGAGACCAAAAGCCCTGGAACCCGATCAATCACGTCTATGGCCAGGCTGAAGCGGTCGATCTGGTTTTGTATGGCCAGTTCCAGTGGGGTATTGATGTTGCCCTCTTCCTTATAACCCCGAACGTGCATGTTGTTATGATTGGCGCGGCGATACGCCAGACGGTGTATCAGCCAGGGATAACCGTGGAAGTTAAAAATGATGGGCTTGTCCAGCGTGAACAGGCTGTCGAAATCCCGGTTCGACAAGCCGTGCGGGTGTTCGCTGGCCGGTTGCAGACAGAATAAGTCGATGACGTTGATAAAACGAATTTTGAGTGCCGGGAAGTAATCACGCAGCAAACGGCTAGCGGCCAGGGCTTCCTGAGTGGGGATGTCACCACACCCCACCATAACCACGTCGGGTTCTGAGCCTTGATCGTTACTGGCCCAGTCCCAGATGCCCACGCCTTTGGTGCAATGCTTGATGGCGGCATCCATATCCAGAAATTGCAGGTGCTTTTGCTTGTCGGCCACGATGACATTGATGTAGTCGGTGCTTTTCAGACAGTGATCAGCCACCGACAACAGGGTATTGGCATCGGGCGGCAGATAGATTCTGACCACCTCTGAACTTTTATTCACCACTACATCCAGAAAGCCTGGATCCTGATGGGTAAAGCCGTTGTGATCCTGTCGCCATACGGTTGAGGTGATGAGCAGGTTCAGCG
>JBPCSC010000038.1:0-33072 GCA_051007495.1 Methylococcaceae bacterium
CACCTATTACCGGCTGTATCGGGCTATGGTGAGGGCCAAAATTTCCCAGTTAAGCCGCGAACCTGCAACCGAAACCGCCGAGCAAAAGGCCCAGGCTCTGGCGCGTCTCCGTACCTACCTGACCTACGGTTTGAACCTCATTCAACCCATCCCGCCCTGCCTCTACATGACCCACGGCTACTCCGGCAGTGGAAAGTCCAGGCTCGCCGCTCAATTGGCCGAACGCTCACACGCCATCTGCCTGCGATCTGATGTTGAGCGCAAAAGACTGCACGCCCTAAGGCCAAGCGGCCTGGAACGGTATGACCCGGCGTTCACCGAGCACACCTACCGCTACCTGCTTGATCTGACGCGCACCCTTTTAACGGCCGGGTTTTCGGTGGTGGTGGATGCCACTTTTCTTGATTCCACCCACCGCAGGCAACAGCAAGAACTGGCGCGGGAATTGGGCTTTGAGTGGTTTTTGTTCAGTTGCACAGCCCCCACCGCGTTGCTCCGTCAGCGGATTCAACAGAGGACACTGGAAGGGCGTGATCCTTCCGAAGCCAGCGTCGCCGTACTCGAACGGCAAATAGCCAGTCATCACCCACTGACGGACGACGAACACGCGCATCAAATTGTGATCGACTGCACCACGCCCGAATCCATGCTGGCCTGCCTGGAAAACCACTTGCCGGGTAGACAGTTATTCAGCAAGTACGCAAACTAAGGCCGGTTTTCCAGCCAGAAAACCTTCAAAAAAAACAATGACATAAACAATGTGAGGAACCCCATGTACGCCATCAAACATATCTGCGCCACCGGCCTTTTGGCTTTGCTGCTGAGCGCAGGAGTCAGTCTGGCTGAGGAATCCATGCCTCAGGAAACGACTGACGCTGTCCTGACGACTAGCCCCACCGCAACCAAAACCACGCCACCACACGCCGGCCTGGCCACTGACAGGCACGATGAGGTTCAGTTGCTGCGGGTTAAATCCGTACAAGAAGACGCTGACCTGGACTACGCCCGAGGCGGCCAACAAACCGACCATTCAGACAAGATTCTGGCACTCTCGATTCTGCTGGGACTGGGCGGTTTTGCCATTTTTCTAAACCGGAACAAGCCCGCCCCCAAACAGACGGAAGCCGCACCGGAAACCGCCGTGGCTGAAATGCCTGACGAAACCGAAGCCGGCGTGGTGGTTGATGAGATCAGTTCTGCCCAGGATGAGGCCCAGGATGAAACCCGGGAACCCACAACGGAGACCATCGCTGAAATTCAAGAACAGGAAAGGGAGCAGGAGCAGGAATGCGAATACCCGGTAGAAATGAACGTGGAACCGGCACAGGAAACAGCAGTTACTTGGGTCGCACAGGAAGAGATGGCGGCCTTGCCCGACACCGACGAACAGAAACAGCCCTCTGGAGAGATTGGCTGACCACACCTCGGCAGGCGTGTTGATGTCCTGCCGGTAGCCTAATGAGCGGGCGTACAAGCACTTAGGCCTTTACGCCCGCCTGACACCCCTAACTGAATCCAACATGTCTACCACCTATTCATCCTTGCCTGGTGAACGCGGGCATAAAAGCATCTTCATAGCGGCCTTGGGCGTCGTCTTCGGGGACATCGGAACCAGTCCGCTCTATACCATGAAGGCCTGTTTTGGGAATACTTATGGTGTGATGCCCAGCCCGGAAAATGTTCTGGGCATTCTGTCTCTCATTTTCTGGTCGATTTGCATCAGCATATCCTTCAAATACGTCGTGTTTATCATGCGGGCCGACAACAAGGGAGAAGGCGGCATCATGGCGTTGATTTCTCTTATTCAGCAGAAAGCCCGGCTTCAACCTGAAAACAAAGCCATACTGGTCGGTTTAGGTCTTATCGGTGCGTCATTATTCTACGGAGATGGATTCATCACCCCGGCCATTTCGGTCATGAGTGCGGTAGAGGGCCTGGAAGTATTACGACCAGAACTCCATAATTTTGTGATACCGGTATCCCTGTCCCTGTTAATTGCTTTGTTTCTGGTGCAAAAACAAGGTACCAGCCAATTGGGTGGCACTTTTGGCATTGTGATGCTGGCCTGGTTTGTCAGCATCGCCACGTTGGGAATCAATGCCATACTGGCTTATCCCGACATACTCACCGCCGTGAATCCCATTCATGCCCTGCGATTTTTCTCTGATCATCAATGGCATGGGGTGCTGGCACTGGGCGGGGTGGTTTTGGTAATCACCGGAGGTGAGGCACTGTATGCCGACATGGGCCATTTTGGTCGTGCACCTATCCAGAGAGCCTGGTTTTTCATCGTCATGCCGGCCTTGTTGCTCAACTACTTTGGTCAGGGGGCTTTGTTGATTACCCAACCTGAAGCAGTAGCCAATCCGTTTTACCTTCTGGTTCCTCAATGGGCATTGCCCGGCGTGATTATCCTGGCCTCTCTAGCCACCGTAATCGCTTCACAGGCCGTTATTTCCGGGGCGTTTTCGTTAACATCTCAGGCCATACAATTGGGCTTTTGTCCCCGTTTCGGCATCCATTACACCTCCGAGGAGGAACGGGGCCAGATCTATATCTCCTTCGTCAACTGGGCTTTGCTGCTGGGTATTGTGGGTTTGATACTGGGATTCCGCAGTTCTTCCAACCTGGCAGCCGCGTATGGTTTGGCCGTGACCGGCACCATGACCATCACCACCATCCTCGCATTTTTCGTTATTTATTCGATATGGAAATGGAACCCACTGCTTTCAGGTCTCATCGGTTTGGGATTCCTCTCTCTGGATCTGGCCTTTCTGACGGCCAATGGCATGAAACTGCTGGAAGGCGGCTGGCTGCCCATTGTTATAGGCGGTACGGTTTATTTGTTACTCACCACCTGGAAAGAAGGCCGGGAACTGTTACATGAAACCTTGATGGATGAGGCCGTACCCGAGGAAGAATTTCTGGCCGAGCTTCGAGAGAAAGATGAAATCAGAGTACCAGGAACCGCAGTGTTTCTGTCCAGCAGCCCGGAAGGCATTCCCTATTCCCTGCTGCATAATTTCAAACATAACAAGGTTTTGCACCAGACCGTTCTGTTGATGACCATACTGACAGAAACCGTGCCCAGGGTGTTGCCGGAAAAGCGCCGCGAAGTCAAGGCACTGGGGGAAGGCTTATTCCGTATCGTGCTGCGTTATGGATTTATGGAAACCCCGAACATACCCAGGGTGCTCAAAACGTGCAGCCGCGAATTCAGTGCCGAAATCGCAGACACCACGTTCTTCGTAAGCCGGGAAACCATCATCCCCAGAGGCAAGAAATCCATGGCTCTGTGGCGTACCGGCCTGTTCGCCAGCATGGCCCGCAATACCGGCAGTGTCATGCACTTTCTCAGAATTCCGCCGGATCGGGTTATTGAGATAGGAATACAAATGTACCTGTAAACCAGGCCGTATGCGGATGGAGGCTCAGGGCGGTGTCAGTGCCAGACGGTCGGCGATTCTGTCATGGATGTGGGCGAAATCGCCGTTACTCATGATGACGATGTGATCACCAGGCCGGGCATCATCGACCACATCCCGTATCAGATCCTCCATACCGCTGACCACACGGATGCCGGCACTACTGGCCAGGCGGCCCTGCACATCCCAGTCGATTCCTGCCGGTTGATAGATGTAAGCCTTATCGGCACTCCTCAGCGAAGCCGCCAATGCCCCTGAATGAATGCCCATTTTCATGGTGTTGGAGCGCAGTTCAAGCAAGGCCACAAGACGCTCACTGCCAATTCTGGCTCTAAGCCCCGCCAGGGTCGTGGCTATGGCAGTGGGGTGGTGGGCGAAATCATCATAAATTTTGATCTGGTTGATCTCCGCCCGTAACTCCATTCGCCTTCTCACATTTTTGAACTGCCTCAAAGCCGCAATGGCCTGATCGGCCTGAATACCGGCGTGGTGGGCCGCAGCAATGGCGGCCAAGGCATTCCGGGCGTTGTGCTGGCCACTCAGGCTCCATTCGATGATGCCCCGGCTTTTTCCCTCTTGCATGATTTCAATCCGGCTGGCATCGGGTTCCAGCAGGGCATAATGCCAGTCGGCCGCTTCAGTCTGGCCGTGCTCGGCACAGTACTCTACCGGTGTCCAGCAGCCCATTTGCAACACCTCCTGTATGGCCACATCGTCGGCTGGAACCATAATGCGGCCATTGCCGGGAATACTACGCACCAGATGGTGAAATTGCCTTTGTATGGCGGCCAGATCGGGAAAGATGTCCGCGTGGTCGTATTCCAGATTGTTCAAAATGGCCGTGCGAGGCTGGTAGTGAACAAACTTGGAGCGTTTGTCGAAAAAGGCCGTGTCGTATTCGTCCGCTTCAACCACAAAAAACTGTCCACTGCCCAGGCGGGCCGATTGGCCAAAGTTGAACGGCACTCCGCCAATCAAAAACCCCGGTTCACACCCGGCACATTCCAGTATCCAGGCCAGCATACTGGAAGTGGTGGTTTTACCGTGCGTACCGGCTACCGCCATGATCCAATGCCCTTTAAGCACATGGTTGTACAACCATTGTGGGCCAGAGGTATACGCCAGGCCCTGATTGAGCACCGCTTCGATTTCAGGGTTACCTCTGGAAATCGCATTGCCCACCACAACCAAATCGGGATTATGCGCGATATTACCGGCCTGATAGCCTTCCATAAGGGTAATGCCCTGCTCCGCCAACTGGATACTCATGGGCGGATAAACGCTCTGATCAGAACCCGTTACCTGATGCCCCAGTTGTCTGGCGATGATCGCCAACCCACCCATGAATGTTCCGCAAATGCCTATGATGTGTATGTTCATGATCAGTATCGCTTGAATGTCTCTAAAAATGCCGACAGGAATCAGCCGCGTCCGGCTTTGTGGTCGATTCGTCCAACCCCGTCGTATCTTACCCGAACTGTTCTTACTTGAAGGCAGAGGGTTCGATATTGTGGCGGGTGAGCAAGCGGTAAAACTCAGTACGATTGCGTTTGGCGATGCGGGCCGCACGGGCCACATTACCTTGGGTAACGTGCAGCAACCGCCTGAGATAAGCCTGCTCAAAACGCTCGCGGGCCTCTTCCAGCGAGGGATAATCATATTCTTCCCGGTTATTGAGTGCTTTGCTGACCAGGCTCAGCGGTATCTCGGCTGTCGTAGATAAGGCGACACAGTGTTCAACAACATTACGCAGTTGCCGCACATTGCCCGGCCACGAATAAACCCTGAGCGCGTCCAGTGCCTCGGGTGTGAACATCCTGACGGGTTCTCCGTAACTGAGAGCCAGATAACCGAGGAAACTGTCGGCCAACCCGGAAATGTCATCCGGGCGCTCAGTAAGCCGGGGCAAAGTCAAAGCCACCACGTTCAGCCGATAATATAAATCTTCCCTGAACTGGCCTTCCCTCATCGCCTGTTCGAGATCGACATGGGTGGCTGAAATCACCCGGATATCGACGGGCTCATCATGCAGGCCGCCCACCGGACGTACCCTCATATCCTGCAGGCTTCTCAATAATTTGGCCTGGAATGAACGGGGCATTTCGCCAATTTCATCCAGAAACAAGGTTCCACCCTGTGCGGCCCGCATGAGGCCGCTGTGGTCTCGGGTGGCCCCGGTAAAAGCCCCTTTGCAGTGACCGAACAATTCCGATTCAAACAACTGCTCGGGAATGGCACTGCAATTAATCGCGACGAAGGCTCCGGTCGCACGGGTGCTGGCGGCATGAATAGCCCTGGCCAGCAATTCTTTGCCGGTTCCGCTGGCCCCTCCTATAAGCACACTGGCTTTGCTATGACTGACCTGATACGCCTGGCAAAGCAACTCCTCCATCAGGGGATTGTGGGTCAAAATGGAGGCACGCCAGGATCCATCGAGAGGTGCCGAATGACACAGCGTTTGAACGCGCTCCAGCAGGCGTTTTTTGTGAGCAGGCCACGACAAATAATCCGACACGTCCAGTTGCAGAAACCGGCTGGACTCCTGTCGTGAACCGAGCATTATGATGGGCAGGGTGGGATATAAGGCTTTAAGCGGAATGATGAGGTCAAGCGGTTGATCGACTATCACCAGACGAGGTCTGTTCTGCATGGCCCGTGACAGGGCTTCTTGTGGTATCACAACTTGATCCAGGGGCGTACCGGAACATTCCAGAAACCGCCCGACATCCGGATTTCCCCCGATGTACAGAATGGTGGGTAGCGGTGCGGTTTGTTTCATGGAAAAAGTTGGGATATCTTCGCCAGGCAGTCTCGCGGCACAGTAGACTACTGCCTGCCCATTCACCATGACATTCGCTTTTACCCTTAACCTCATTCCTCCACATCCATGCACCCACTGCTGTTCCGCCTGTTGCCCGTGGTTTCAGGTCTGTCTTTCCTGTTGTTGTGGCAGATTCTGGCGATCTGGGTGAATGCGAGCCTGTTGCCGGCCCCCGCCACTGTTTTTACCGTGCTGGGGCAATCGCTGATGAGTGGTGAACTGCCTCATCATCTGGGTATCACATTATTGCGGCTGGTGGTGAGTTTCACCGTAGCTATGGGATTAGGCACGGCCTTGGGCGTTTGGTTGGGGCGTCACCCTGCATGGGATCGTTTTTTCGACGGTTGGCTGATGTTATTTCTGAACGTGCCGGCCTTAGTCACCATCATTTTGTGTTATGTCTGGTTTGGACTGGAAGAATCAGCGGCGATTCTGGCCGTGGTCGTCAATAAATTACCCAATGTGGTGGTTACACTCAGAGAAGGTACTCGCACTCTGGATAAGAATTTACTGGAAATGGCCAACGTGTACCGTTTTGGTTACTGGAAAACCTACAGGCACGTCATTTGGCCTCAACTGTTTCCTTTCTTCATGGCCGCTAGCCGTACCGGCGTGGCCCTCATCTGGAAAATCATTCTGGTGGTAGAACTGCTCGGACGAAGCAATGGCATGGGGTACCAACTGCATCTTTATTTTCAGTTATTCGATGTGGCCGCGCTGCTGGCGTATTCGCTGAGCTTTGTGATGGTGATACAACTGATTGAGGTTTTGATTTTCAAACCACTGGATACCCACGCCCGGCGGTGGCGAAGATGACGCAAGTCAAAATTGACATCAAACGCAAACGCCACGGCCTGCGGGTGTTGTTCGAGCGTTTGCGTATTGATCTACAGGAAGGGCAATTCGCCGTTCTGGTGGGGCCTTCAGGCTGTGGCAAAACCAGTTTGTTGAATCTGATCGCGGGGTTGGATCCTCAGTTCGAGGGAGAAATCGCTTTCGCCAGCCACAACAACCGGCCACGCATAGGCTATGTCTTTCAGGAACCGCGCTTGTTGCCTTGGCGCACTGTAGCTGAAAACATCCGCCTGGCCGTGCCTGAAGACACGGATCCCAAATGTATTGAACATTTAATGGAGCAGGTGGGCCTGTCCGGTGTGCAGCAGCATTATCCTGAACAGTTGTCGTTGGGGATGAGTCGGCGGGTGGCGTTGGTGCGGGCGTTTGCCATTGACCCTGACCTACTGCTGATGGATGAACCATTGGTATCGCTGGATACCCCTACGGCTCGAAGGGTGCGAGAACTGATGCTAAACCTGTGGCTGGATCGCCCGCACACCGTTTTGTATGTCACTCACGATATGAGAGAGGCGATAGAACTGGCTGACCGGCTGATTTTTCTGTCGCCTGCTCCCTGCCAGATGTGTGGTGATGTGATGATTCCTATCCCCAGAAGCGAGCGCGACCCGGCCACGATTGAGGCATTTCATCGGTCGCTGGGGGAGAACTTCCCCGAACTCAGCGGCCTGTTGTGAGCGAATTGCGCCTGCTTAACGGGCTTTGGCCAAGCTCCTGATCTGGCTTTGTAATTCTGATAAACGTTCGTTCAGCATGGATTCCTTTTGCAGATACTCGTTGAGTTGTTTCAAAACACGCTGACCCTCATCCCTCAAAACCATCTTCTGCAATTCGTCCAGATCCAGTTCTGTTAAAACATTCTGTAAGTGCGGCATGTACTGTTCACAGGCATTAAGTGCCTGATCTATATGTACCAGTTGGGTTTTTTCCAGTGTTTGCAGGTCATCACACAAGCTGGCCAGTCCGCCCATAGTGGCATTGGCTTTTGCAGACCAACCGTCACCCCACCTCATTTGTTCGATGCGGGAATTGCTGGCTTCGGCAATAAACGACAGATGGTCTCTTTGCCGACCCAGCAACGCGTCGTCTTCCAGATCAAATCCAGAAACCACCATGGAGACTTGCTCGTAATTCACCACCAGGCAATCCTTGACCCAGGCCATGCGCCCCTTGCTGCGGGCGTGTTCGAGTATGGCCAACTCCAGAGGGGTGCACTCGGGGTTGTCCGAGTAACAGTGCTTCTCGCCTTGTTGACGCAATTCCAGCAACACTCCCAGACCAAAATCCTTGATGGCCCGTCGCATGAAGGAGGCTAACTGCTCGATGGATTCGACTACGTGAGATTTGCGGAGAAAATCAAACAAAATGCCCGTTTCACCCAGGCTGGAAATGGCACTAAATGCCGCCTGCTGTGCCACTTCAGCCTGCAGCATGATGCCCTGATGCCTATGGAACTCCTCTTCGGCAACTTTGACTTTCCGGATAAGTTCAGCCCTGGAGTAGGGTTTGCAGATGTAGTCTGAACCACCGGCATCGTATGCTTTAAGCCGGGTTTCCATGTTGTCGTGAGCAGAAATAAAGATGAAGCGGATTTGATTGTCCACCATCTCCCTGAGGCGTCGGCAGGTTTCAATGCCGTTAATACCCGGCATTTCGACATCCATGAGTATCAGGCCTGACAATCTGCTTTGCGTGGTCAGTATTGACTCGCCACTCCCAAATTCGGTAACGGAGTAACCAGAATCCTTGAGAAAGGATTTAAGGACGTGACGGGAAATTGGGTCGTCGTCGACTATAAATATATTGAATTCGAGTTCGCTCATCGTGTTCTGCACAATCAGAAAAAAACCGACTAAACGCCGGTGGATCCGGTGGATGTAAATGACCAGCCGCTCCCAGAGGGAAAAAAGGGGAATGTCTGAGCCAGTGTATTGGAATTATGGACAGAGGAATGGACAGCCTGAAGTATTTCCTGTGCTTTTGACCATCTGTTCTGTGTGGGTGGCGCATTGTAGAGCCTGCATGGGCGGGATGCCACACTCTTCTGCCGTGGCGCATCATGACTACACGCCTCCGGGTTGATTTACCGTAGCGTCTCCCTAATAATTCGAGCCTTTCCTCCCATTTTCGTCATTATTATGTGGTTCAAAAACCTTGCTTTATTACGCTTCACCGAGCCGTGCACCTTGACCGCCGATGAAATCGCTCAGTGCCTGGAAGCGCGTCGCTTTCAGCCCTGCGGCAGCCTGGATCCCATCAGCCTGGGTTGGACAGCCCCCTTGGGCAAGGACACGTTCCCTCTGGTACATCCCTCTCAAGGGTATGTGATGATCTGCCTGATGAAAGAGGAAAAGATACTGCCCGCATCGGTAATCAACGAGATGCTGGCCGAGCGGATAGAGGAAATAGAAACGCAGGAAGGCCGGGAAGTGCGTCGTAAGGAAAAAGACTCATTAAGAGATGACATCACACAAGAACTGCTGCCGCGTGCCTTTAGCCACAGCCGCAAATGCTACGCCTATCTGGACATACCCGGCGGGTGGCTGATCGTCGATAGCTCCAGCACCAAAAAAACCGACGAGCTGGTTTCTCTGTTGCGGCAATGCCTGGGCAGCCTGCCGGTAGTTCCCTTGTCAGCTCGTGAGCGTCCGGCACTGGTGATGTCGGGTTGGCTGAGTGAGCAGGCCGCCCCGGCGGATATCACCCTGGAAAACGATTGCGAGTTACGCTCACCCGAAGAAGATGGCGGGGTGATCCGCTGCCGTCGCCATGACTTGACCGCCCCGGAAATTCATCACCACCTGGAAGCGGGCAAGGAAGTGGTCAAGCTGGCGGTCACTTGGGGTGATCGACTCGGCTTTGTGCTGGATGATGCCCTGTCGGTACGCAGTCTGCGTTTTCTGGATATCGTGCAAGAGGAAGCTTCTGATGTGGAGGCGGCCAATCCTGCCGAACGATTCGACGCTGATTTTGCCGTGATGAGCCTGGAACTGAGCCAGTTTCTGCCGCGTCTTCTGGAATTGTTCGGCGGCGAAAGCACCGCTGAACAACCGCATCAAACCGCCTGAGTATCCTCCGAATGAACGTGAAGCCCTACCTGCACGGCGGTCTTTTGTTGGCCGCCTGCCTGATGCACCCCGCCTCGGCCGAGATGTTCAGCCTGCCACTGGCCAACAACGATTTGATTGGCGAGATTCGCTACGTTCAGGCAGGCCATGAAGATACCCTCATCGACATCGCCCGTCAGTACAGCGTAGGCCAGGATGAAATCGTGATGGCCAACCCCAAGGTTGACCGCTGGCTGCCCGGAACAGGGTCTGATGTGCTGATACCCAGGCTATTCATTCTGCCCGAAGCCCCCCGCACCGGCATCGTGGTCAACATCCCGGAAATGCGGCTGTTCTACTACCCGGCCACAGGCAAAAACGCCCCCACCTCCGTCATCACCTACCCCATCAGTATTGGTCGCATGGACTGGCGCACACCGCTGGGCGTTACCCATGTCGTGCAGAAAGTTAAGGATCCGACCTGGACTCCCCCCAAATCCATCAAGATCGAACACGCCCGTGATGGTGACTTTCTGCCCGATGTCGTAGCGGCCGGGCCTATGAATCCACTGGGGCGTTTCGCCCTCAAACTGGGTGTCAGTGGATATTTGATTCACGGTACGGGAATCGACAAGGCGTTTGGTATCGGGATGCGAGTGACACATGGCTGCATACGCATGTATCCGGAAGACATCGAAAAGTTATACGGACAGGTGGGGGTGGGTCCGTCGGTTAACCTGGTCAATCAGCCCATCAAGCTGGGCTGGCAGGGCGACACCCTGTACATCGAAGTGCATCAGCCTCTGGATGAAGATGTCATGACCTACCCCGAATTGCTGGACAGCGCCATGAATCTGATTTCGCGCAGCACCTCTGGCCGACCCATTACCATCAACGGTGCTGTCCTCAAAAGCGCGCTGGAAAAACCCAGCGGGATACCGGTTGCCATTTCAAGACCGCCAACCCAGGTTCGCCAACCTACCTCAAGTGTGCAACCGGTTATCGAACCCTACCCCGCCCCCTCCGACTCATCGTCGGGACAGGAGGTCTATTACGATCAACCCTCCAGTGGTTTGTAAGCCTCAGGCACACTCACCTCGCCACCAAACAGAAATTTTTCCCGCTCCCCCGCCAGAAACTGCCGGGCCTTGGGTTCAAACGGAGTCAGACGGTGCTCATTGATGAGTATAGTCTGCATCCGCACCCATTCCTCCCAGGCTTTCTGCGACACCTGTTCATAAATTCTCTGTCCCACGGCCCCCGGAAACGGGGGACGCTCCAAACCTTGAGCCTCAATGCCATAACGGCTGCACAGTACGGTTCGTGTCATGGTATTGCCTCCTAACCCAAAGCCACGGTCACGGTTTTGACCTCGGTGTAATTCTCCAGCGCATAGCTGCCCAGTTCCCGTCCGATGCCGGACATTTTATAGCCACCGAACGGTGCGGCCGCATCGAACACATCGTAGCAGTTGATCCACACCGTTCCGGCTTTAAGCTCGGCCGCCAAACGATGAGCCTTGGCGATGTCACGCGTCCAGACCGCTGCGGCCAAACCGTACAGGCTGCAATTGCCTCGGGCAATCACCTCATCCACCCCCTTGAACGGAATCACCGACAGCACCGGCCCGAAAATTTCCTCCTGAGCAATCGTCATGTCATCGCGTACATCGGCGAATACGGTGGGAGCGATGAAATAACCGCGCTCACCCACTCGTGACCCTCCACGCACCAGACGACCGCCCTGAGCCAGACCGGATTCGATATACCCCATAATCTTGTCGAACTGCTCCTGACTGACCTGCGGGCCTTGAGTGGTTTTGGGGTTGAACGGGTCACCCACCACCTGCTGGTCGGTACGCCGGGCGAGACGTTCCACAAAGTCGTCATAGATGCTTTCTTCGACAAACAGACGCGAACCGGCGCAGCAACATTGGCCCTGGTTGAAAAACAAGCCCAAAAAGGACCCTTCTACCGCCGCGTCGAGATCGCTGTCGGCAAACACGATGTTAGGGCTCTTGCCGCCCAGTTCCAGCGTGACCCGCTTGAGATTGGAACGCCCCGCCGCCTGCATGATGAGCTTGCCGACTTCGGTTGAACCGGTAAAGGCCACCTTGTCGATATCGCCATGCTCGGCTATGGCCGCTCCGGCCGTGGGTCCGTAGCCCGGCACTACGTTGATCACCCCATCAGGGAAACCGGCTTCCATGGCCAGTTCAGCCACCCGTAAAGCCGTCAGCGGGGTTTGTTCGGCCGGTTTCAGCACCAGCGTACAGCCCGTCGCCAAGGCCGGGCCCCATTTCCAGGCCTGCATCAGCAAGGGGAAATTCCAGGGGATAATCTGCCCCACCACCCCTACGGGTTCATGGCGGGTGTAGGTGAAATACGGGCCCTGGACGGGAATGGTTTTGCCTTCCAGTTTATCCGCCCAACCGGCGTAATAGCGGTAGCAGTCTATGCTGAGCGGCAGATCGCCATTCAGGCTATCGTTGATGGGTTTGCCGTTATCCAGCGTTTCGAGGGCGGCCAGCTCATGGCGGTTTTGTTCAATAAGATCAGCCAGACGGTACAGCAGCTTGCCTCGTTCCCGACCGCTCATGCGCAGCCAGGGACCTGTCTCGAAGGCGGCCCGGGCCGCACTGACCGCCCGGTTAACATCTTCGGCATCGCCTTCGGCGACTCGGGCCAATACTTCGCCAGTGGCCGGATTGAGGGTTTCAAAGGTTTTGCCGCTGGCGGCATCTACCCATTGGCCGTTAATTAACAACCGGGTTTGGGATATGGAGACGGGATGGGCGTTTTGGGTTGAGGTCATGGGTGTTCTCGTTTCGGGATTGTCGGGGTGGGGTCATTCGAGAGGCTTCAATGCTCTGGGGTAGGAACCCAGTATCTTCAGTAAAGTGACCTGCCCTGCCAGTTCAGTCAGTGCCTGAGCCAGCAGAGGGTCGCTTTGATGTCCGTCTACATCAATAAAAAACAGATAATCCCAGACCATACGCCGGGAAGGTCTGGACTCGATTTTACTCAGCCCTATGCCGTGTCGGGCAAATGGCTCCAGCACCCGGGACAAGGCCCCGGGATGGTTGTGGGTCGCCAGCAGCAAGGAAGTTCGGTCGTGGCCGGTAGGGCCTACGGGGGTGCGGCCTATCACCAGAAACCGGGTGGTATTGTCGGGTTCGTCTTCTATGTTTGCCGCCAGAATATCGAGTCCGTATTGCGTGGCGGCCGTAATGCCGGCTATGGCGGCGGTGCGCTCCTCCACTGAGGCTCTAAGTGCCGCCTCGGCGTTGCTACTGACCGCCGTGCAGCGGATGCCTGGAAGGTGCTGTTCCAGCCAGATTTTGCATTGGGCCAGCGATTGCTGATGGGAAAACACCTCTTGTATGGCGCGAATATCCGGGGAACGGGCCATCAGGTTGTGGTGTATGCGGAGGTGCACTTCACCCGCAATGGTGACATCAGAATGGATGAACCCATCCAGCGTGCGGGTGATGCTGCCCTCGGTAGAGTTTTCCACCGGAACCACCCCATACTGGCTGGTCTCGCTGACCACCTGACGGAAAATTTCATCCAGTGCGGCCACTGGCTGGGCTTCTATGGCATGACCGAAATGCTTGTAGGCCGCCTGCTGGGAAAACGTCCCCATGGGGCCTAAAAAAGCCACCCGCAGTGGCCGCTCCAGAGCCAGGCATTCGGACATGACTTCACGGAAGAAGCGGGTAACGGCGGCCTCACTGAGCGGCCCCGGATTGTTGGCCGCCGCCCGCCGCAACACTTCAACCTCACGCTCGGGCCTGTAGAAACAACTGACCTCGCCAGCCGCCATCTTGATTTCGGCCACCTTTTTGGCGTGGGCGGCCCGCCGGGACAGAAGGTGCAGCAATTGGTCATCGACGGCATCAATTTCCCGGCGGATGTCGGCCAGGGATTCAGTGCCCAGAGTACTCAGGTCTTGATTATCCACAGCCCCCCCTTCAATCAGTGTCGGTGTCAGTGCCGGTTGCGGTTTCGGCGTTAGTGTCGGTTTCGGCGTCAGTTTCATCGCTGGGCATCCTGTCGCCCGCGTCGGTTTCTCCCGCCAGTTCCACATCGCCGACTTCAGTTTCTTCCTCCAGTACGGGTATTCGGTCTACACCCACCACTTTTTCATCCTTGCTCAAATCAATGCCCTTGACACCTAAGGTATTGCGCCCTACCGAGCGGAACTCATCGACCCGGGTTCTTACCAGCGTGCCGCCATCCGTGATGAGCATGATTTCGTCGGTTTCTTGAACCAGCACTGCCGCTACCAACTGGCCGTTACGCTCGCCGGTCTGCATGGTAATCACGCCCTGTCCGCCGCGCCGGTGTACCGGGAATTCTGACAGTTCAGTGCGTTTGCCGTAGCCGTTTTCGGTGATGTTGAGCACCGCGCCGTCCACACCGATGATGAGGGCGATGATCTTGTGCGCCTCGCCCAAGGTCATGCCCCGAACACCAGTGGCCCCACGCCCCATCGCTCTGACTTCATCTTCTTCGAAACAAACGGCTTTACCGGCATTGCTGAACAGCATCACCCGCTGCTTGCCATCCGTGATGGCCACATTCACCAGACGGTCGTCCTGGCGGAGTTCTATCGCAATCTTGCCGGCCTGACGCGGGCGTTCAAATTCATTCAGCGCGACCTTCTTAACAATGCCGGATTCGGTCACCATGAACACGAAATGTTCAGCATCGTACTCACGTACCGGCAGAATGGCGTTGATTTTTTCACCCTCCTCCAGAGGCAGCAGATTGACAAAGGGCTTGCCCCGAGCACCTGGGCTGGCAGACGGCAGTTCATATACTTTAAGCCAATACACTTTACCCACACTGGAGAAACAGAGGATGGTATCGTGGGTATTGGCTACGATCAGCTTTTCGATGTAATCCTCCAGACGGGTACTGACGGCCGCCCGACCACGCCCGCCCCGCCGTTGCGCCCGGTAGACGGTCAACGGTTGGGATTTGACGTATCCCTCATGTGAGACCGTCACCACCACATCTTCCTCGGTGATGAGATCCTCCCGCGACAGATCCAGATGATTGGCGATGATACGGGTGCGACGGCCATCTCCGAACTGATCGCGGATGGCCACCAGTTCACCGGTGATGACTTCCATCAAGCGCACATCACTGCCCAAAATGGCCAATAATTCATCAATTTGCCGGAGTATCCCCCGGTATTCGTCGATGATTTTGTCTTGTTCCAGGCCAGTCAGACGGTGCAAACGCAAATCCAGTATGGCCTGAGCCTGTTCAGGAGACAGCCGATACCCTGCTGCCGTCAAGCCATAACCCGCCGCCAGATGTTCAGGACGCGAGCGCAGCGCGTCTTCGGCCCTGGCCAGCAATTCCATCACCACGCCGGATTGCCATTCCCGTTCCAGCAAGCCCTGTTTGGCTTCTGGCGGTGTGGCTGCTGCCTTGATTAGCGCGATCACCTCATCAATATTGGCCAGAGCGACAGCCAATCCTTCCAAAATGTGGGCGCGTTCCCTGGCCTTACGCAGATCAAACAAAGTACGCCGAGTCACCACTTCACGACGGTGATCGACAAATGCGGCGAGCATTTCTCTAAGGTTCAAACAGCGCGGACGACCGTCAATCAGCGCGACCATGTTGATGCCGAACACGGTTTGTAGCGAGGTCTGCTGGTACAGGTTGTTCAACACCACTTCAGGGGTTTCACCCCGCTTGAGTTCAATCACCATACGCATGCCGTCCTTGTCGGATTCATCCCGCAGCCCCGAAATACCCTCCAGGCGGCCTTCCTTGGCCAATTCGGCAATCTTCTCCAGCAAACGGGCTTTGTTCACTTGATAAGGCAGTTCATTGACGATGATGCTGGTGCGGCCACCGTGCTCTTCAAATTCACATTGGGCCCGAATGTGAATCCGGCCTCGTCCGGTGAGGTATGCCTCACGGATACCGGCGGCCCCGTTGATGATGGCGGCAGTGGGAAAATCCGGCCCGGGAATATGGGCCATTAAATCCTGGATAGTGGCCTCGGGGTGTTCGATCAGATGCAAACACGCCCCGATCACTTCGGTGAGGTTATGAGGCGGGATGTTGGTAGCCATGCCCACGGCAATACCCGCCGAACCATTGATGAGCAGATTGGGAATGCGGGTGGGCAACACCGTGGGTTCATGTTCGGAACCGTCGTAGTTGGGTTCAAAATCGACGGTTTCCTTTTCCAGGTCGGCCAGCAACTCGTGGGCGATACGGGCCATACGGACTTCGGTATACCGCATCGCGGCGGGCGGGTCGCCGTCAACCGATCCGAAATTTCCCTGGCCGTCGATCAGCATGTAGCGCAGAGAAAACGGTTGAGCCATGCGCACGATGGTGTCGTACACGGCCACATCCCCGTGCGGATGGTATTTACCGATCACATCACCGACCACGCGGGCGGATTTCTTGTAGGGTTTGTTCCAGTCGTTGCTGAGTTCGTGCATGGCATACAGCACACGTCGATGCACCGGTTTCAGTCCATCCCGGACATCCGGCAGGGCACGTCCTACAATCACGCTCATGGCATAAGCAAGATAGGATTGCTTCATCTCGTCTTCGAGATTGACCGGCAGAATTTCTTTAGCGAAGGTTGAACTCATGGGTTTCAGAAATACGTTTTAGGCAAGGCAGGCAGAAAAAGACGGCAATTATAGCCGATTACCGGGGCGGGCGGGGCGTGCCTGTAGACGATGCTCCGAATGCTCAGGCGGGCAGCAGTGGCCGGTCAGCAAACCACTCCGCCATCAACTCGCCGCAATGCCAACGGATTTTCGCCTCCAGATAATCCCGGTCGATGTGCTGCAACACGTCGTAGCGCGTCTGGGCCGGATAACTGTGTGCCCGTTCGAGGTTTAGAGTGTCCAGCGGCACACCGGCAAAGGCGGCAATCCGACTGGCCTCACGTTTGATTTCATGGGTGCGGATCACCAAAAGCCGCTCCGCCGGCAGGCAGGTCAAGGCTTTCCGGTTGTGCCACGCATAAGCCCCGAGAAAATGATCAAGGGTATACAGCCCATGGGTTTTCAGTATGTATTCCTCCGGTGGATGAGGTTCTTCCTGCCAGCGGTAATGAAAATCCTGAAACCGGGAGTAATCCACCCGGGGATTATCTTGCGGGGGTCGGGCGATGATGTGGTTGATCTGGGATTCCAGCCAGGAATAACTATCCCTCAAGGTCAGTATAAACCGGGCCTCTGGAAACAGATCCCGCAGGTGTTCGAGAAAATGGATATTAAGCCCGGATGAATCCATTTCCGTCAGCAATCGACGATCCCGCCAGAACAGAAAACGCCGAAACTCCGTCGGACTAAATGTCCCGGCGGCGGCATTCATAATTAAATCCAGCAATATCTCGGCATCATCCTCATGCGTGGCGCGGTAGTTCCCGTAAAACATATCGCTTAGCGAATGCGTGCCCGTTTTACCGTGGCCAATGCAATAGACCTGGCACTGCCGTTTCACCAGAAAAGGCTTTATGGCATATTTGAGTTTCTGAAATCCGCCGGGGTTTAACATCGTATAAATACACCATCAGGAGAAAGAATAAGGATTTGCAATAATATTAAGGACAAACCACTTCCAGATATGCCTCATGGCTCAACGGCGCGAGGCGGCCGGTATGGCTTTTTTCAACCCGCAACGCAAACCGAGGCGAATATACCAGTGCCAGGCGGCTTTTTTTCCGGCCGGGTGCTGGCGGTAATACCTCCAGACGGCAAACCCCACCCAGGCGGCCTTGCCGCAAGCTGAATACCATTGGGCCTGCATGAGTTCATATACCTTACAACCCGGTTGATTCAGGCGGGCTTCAACCAGTTGAGCCAGGCGTTCCAGCCAGGCACCGGCTTTTAGAACGGTCTCCATGGTGCCTTGAGTACGAAACCGCGTTAAATCAGCATGCAGGGCCAGTTCGCTTGCGTCGATGCGGTCGTCCAGAAGAGTGAGATACCCGGAGACTATACGATCGGCACTGTCTTTTTGAGTCTGCCGGTTTCTGGAACTGCAATTATCAGGATGATACCGATAAGCCACCAGAAACTCGGGTATATTGGCCAGTTGCGTATACTGGCTCAAACGTATCCACAAGGCATAATCTTCGGCATACGGATACTCGTATTCATATACCAGATTGTGTTGAACCAGCACACTACGCCTCAGCATGACCGAGGAATGTAGAAACGTCGTTTTGAACAACAGCGAGAAGCGAATATCCGCATCTTCAGTTGCCGGTCGCCCCCACTCCAAAACCCCATCCCTATGACGCTCAAACCAGGTTCCACACAGGCCTGTGTCGGGGTGTTGATCCAGGTAAGCCACCTGCTTTTCCAGTCGATGCGGAAAACTGACATCATCGCCATCCATACGGGCAATATACTCGCCCCGGGCCTGACTCAAACCCACATTAAGACTGGCCACCAAGCCCAGATTGCGACCATTGGCCAGCACTCGAATACGGGAATCAGTGAAGGAAGCAATCAGGGCCGGACTTTGATCTGTAGAGCCATCCTCGATAATCAGCAGTTCAAAATCACTCCAGGTTTGATCCAGAATACTCTGTATGGCCGCCGCCAGATACCGCGCCCCATTATAAACCGGCATCACTACCGTTACCTTGGGCATCATGGCTCATACCCCAGCGCGTCGAAATCCTTACGGTATCTCTGATATACCTGTTCCTTTACCGCAGGAGTATAGTATTCAGAGAGGTCCACAGCGGAACCGTCCTGATTCCAGTTGAGATTACGAAGTGCGGGCATGCTGTCTTCTTCAATACCCAAATGCTGAAACAGCCTGACGAAATCGGTGTCGTATTGCTCAAACCGCCCAAGAAAGGAATAGTCGATCAACTCATGGAGAATCTGGGTGGTTTGCGGTCGCCAGTGGGGATTCATGTCGTAGTCCGACTGGGCCGTTATGATCTGAACAAACTCTGCAAATGAGATGGGGTATTCCAGTTGGTCAGGTGGCTTTCCCATCAAACGCAACAATTCCTGGCGGTAATGCGGCTTTCTGATTTTGTCACGATACCCCGACAGCAGCCGGGTATACGGGTTTCTGACCACACTGACAAACCGGTAACCTTGCTCAACCAGATCACTCAAAGGGCGCAACGAACCCAATCCGGTTAACTGCAGCAAGGGCGAGCGATCCCGATTATGTACGACAGTCCAGTCATAACAATCCATGTCGGGTCGTATTCCTAGTGTTTCCAGTTCCACCAAGGCCGATTTCAGCGAGGAACAGCCCGTTTTGGGATTGTCCACATATACGTAACGGTAACGGTTGGAGATATACAGTGCGTAGAGTAAATGCCCGGGGGGAATAGTGCGTATGGCCTGACGAATCAAAGGACATCCCAGGCTGTACACGGCACAGTGTAAATGGGCCAAACCCTCATCAAGCCGGCTTCTGACACCGGTTAGTGTTTGTTTCAATGTCATGCGGTAATTGAACTGGAATTGGAAAAATGAGGTGCGAGACTTGCCTGAAGCACACAATAGCAGCCCTGGCGATCCCGGGCTTTGTGTGCCAAAGCCAATAAATGGCTGTCTTCGATTTGATCCGCCACCAACTCAAAGCAGAGTATTTGTTCCTCGGCAAAAAGAGCACGCCCCTCGGCGCGAATGGCCAGCGAGATAAAATAAGTACCCGGGATAAGCCGGTGATCCGGCATTTGCATATCCAGGGTATGTTCACCCACTGGAAAAACCTCCAGACAGGTGCGTCCGGTAATCAGACGGGCCCCCAGGGTATTGGTGATACCCAATACCAGGGTCAAATCCGGCAATTCCCGCGCCGAATCAAGATTCAAACTAAACCGCAATGGCCGGTTGAATCCGGCCTCCATATTTTTTTGCTCCAGCCCAAACCCCAGCACCTGAAACCAGGATACCTTGCTGACCAGATTATCCCGACGACTCGCCATATCATTCTTGCCGAGATACTCGGCCACGCCGGTTTCACTGTCGCCATCGTGTACGATACGGCCCGATTCCAGCAGCAAGACACGTTCGGTGAACTGAAGAATGGAGCTCATATTGTGGCTCACGAATATCACCGTGCGTCCTTCCCGGGCAATGTCCTGTATGCGGGCCAGACATTTATTCTGAAATGACGCGTCGCCCACGGCCAATACTTCATCGAGTATGAGAATATCCGACTCCAGATGAGCGGCCACGGAAAACCCCAGGCGCATATACATGCCCGAGGAATACTGCTTGACCGGTGTATCCAGAAACGGCCCGATTTCGGAAAAGGCAACGATTTGATCAAGCTTGCGCCGGATTTCCGCCTTGCCCATACCCAGCATGGCCCCGTTGAAATAAATGTTTTCCCGTCCGCTCAATTCAGGATGAAACCCGGTGCCCACCTCCAGCAAACTGGCCAGACGCCCCTGTATCCTGATACGCCCCTCCGTGGGTTGATAAATGCGTGATAACAGCTTGAGCAAAGTGGATTTACCCGCCCCATTGCGGCCAATAATCCCCACCTTTTCGCCGGCTTCTATCCTGAAATTAATATCCTGTAAGGCCCAAAAGCTTTTATTTTCTTCCCTGTTCGTGCGGGAAAACAAGTTACTGAGCGTATCGCGCACGGTACGATACCCCCCGCGACCGGAAGACGGCCCAATCTGAAAACGTTTGGCGAGATGTTCTACGGTAATAGTCACGGTGTTTACATCAACTCAGACAGATAACGCTCGATCCGGCGGAAATACGCTATTCCGCTCACGGCTAATACAATAATCACACAGGCAGACAAACCGATATCCGGCAGCAGATGCTCCGGGTATCGGCCCGAAATCGCCCAGCGAAATCCTTCGATAATCCCCACCATAGGATTTAGTGCATACCAGGTACGCCACGCCGCCGGCACCAGACTGCTGTCATACCCTACCGGGGAAAGATACAGGCCGATTTGCACACAGAATGGAATGATGTAGCGAAAATCCTTGTATTGCACGCTCAAGGCGGCCATCCACAACCCCGCCCCCAAAGCCAGCAGAAATACCATTAACATAAACAAGGGCAAGGTCAGAATAGACCAGGTTGGCGGATACTGATACCCAAGCAGCAATACCATGAGTATGCTCATCGCCGCGAGGAGATCAATAAAACTCACCACCACCGCACTGGAGGGGATAATCATTCTTGGGAAATAAATCTTGTTGATGATGGATTCCTTGTTGGTCAGGCTATTCCCGGCATCAGCGAACGCCTGTGCGAAAAATTGCCAGGGCAATAAGGCACTATAAACCAACACCGGATAAGGCACATCCACCGAAGGCAAACGGGCAAAGGTATTAAATACCAGAGTGAGAATCAGCATGGTCAGTAAAGGGCGCAATACCGCCCAGGCAAATCCTATGCTCATGTTTTTATAGCGGATCAACACATCTCGCCAGGCCATAAAAAAGAACAGTTCCCGGTATTGCCACATATCTTGCCAGTAGCGTCTGGCACTGCGTCGTGGATCTATGATGATTTCTTGGGAGGAGAACATGAATGACTCTGATGGATAACCGGAATGAATGGCATGGCCTTACATCTTGGCTGATCAGTGCTTGAATCGCAACCGGTTGATGACTTCATCATGACACAAGCGGCTTCCGAGTCGTTACAATCACCCCTTCCGTTCTACTCCCTCATTCGAGCGAAACCCCCATGACATTCCATATCAACCGCCGCGATTTTCTGAAAAATACCGCCTGTCTTACCTTGGGAGCGGCCACACTGAGTGGCTTATCTTTGAGCCTGCCGGCCCAGGCCGCCGATACCTTGCATTTAGGCCCACCCCGTCCCTTCACTCATGAAGCCCTGATCGAACGGGCCAGGCTACTGGCCAAGGCCTTGTACAGCCCTGCCCCCCGCATCATGCCGGATGTGGTACAGCAGATTGACTACGAAGCCTGGGGCAAAATCAAATTCAAACCCGATCGCGCCCTGTTCGCCAATGGGCCTGAAGCCTATCCAGCCACCTTCTTCCATGTTGGCCAGTTTTTTCAGAAATCGGTACGTATGCACCTGGTGGAACACGGCAAGGCACGGGAAATTCTCTACAGCAGTGATTATTTCGAAATGCCCGCCGACAGCATCGCCCGCAAGCTGCCCGACAAAACCGGATTCGCCGGATTCAGGCTACAGGAATCCCGTCTGCGAGACGACTGGCGCACCCAGGATTGGGTCGCTTTTCTGGGTGCGGCCTATTTCCGCACCATAGGCGCGCTGAATCAATATGGGCTGTCCGCTCGCGGAGCCATCATTGATGCCGCCGAACCCACTCCCGAGGAATTTCCCGACTTCACCGAGTTTTACATTCAGGGTGCCGCCAAAGAAGGTGAACCCGTCATCGTATACGCTTTGCTCGAAGGACCCAGCCTCACCGGGGCTTACCGCTTCGCCCTGCACCGCACCGAGGGCGTGGTTCAGGATGTGGAAGCGGCCTTGTTTCTGCGCAAGGACATAGCCCGCCTGGGGCTAGCCCCCTTAACGTCCATGTATTGGTTCAGCGAATCAGAAAAACGAAAACTCGAAGACTGGCGGCCTGAAGTTCATGATTCGGACGGACTGGCCATCTGGACTGGCGCGGGCGAACGCCTGTGGCGGCCCCTCATCAATCAACCATTTGCGGTGACCTCCAGCTTTGTGGACAACAACCCCAAGGGTTTTGGCCTGTCGCAACGGGATCGCAATTTCGAAAATTATCTGGATGGTGTCAATTACGAGCGTCGCCCCAGCCTGTGGGTTGAGCCTTTGGATAATTGGGGACCGGGCGCGATACAACTCATAGAACTGCCAACTGACGATGAAATCCACGACAACATCGGGGTGTACTGGCGACCACAAGAACCCGCCAAGGCCGGCAATGCCTACACCTTGCGTTATCGCCTGCACTGGCTGGCTGATGAACCTTACCCCGCCGGAGTAGCCCGTTGCGTCGCGACCCGCATAGGCCGGGGTGGCCAGCCTGGCAAACCGCGCCCCAAAGGGGTTTATAAGTTTAGTGTGGAATTTGCCGGTGCCGCACTCGACCCTTTATGGGGTGACACGGTGAAGGCGGCCCCTGTGGTCACGACCTCCAGCGGGGTGATTAAAGACGAATTCATGCAACCCGTACCGGGAACCCGCCGCTGGCGAGCCATTTTCGATCTCATCCCTGACGGCGACCAACCGGTAGAACTACGCCTGTACCTCAAAGGTAATGGCGAAGCCCTGACCGAAACCTGGCTGTATCAATTCCGGCCGGTTTGATGCGGCACATTCAAAGGGTTATGTCGATTAAATCCGTACTCGCGGCCAGCCTGCTGCTGGGGAGTATTCTGGCCCTGGGTTATTACCTCTGGCTAAAGCCGCAACCGGCACCCGACATTGAACTGGCCAGTATTGACGGCACCCGGATACGCCTGTCCACGCTAAAAGCTCATCCTGTTCTGGTGAGTTTTTGGGCCAGTGATTGCCGAAGTTGCCGGGAAGAATTACCTGACTTACTGTCCTTGTATCAGGAATTTGCGCCTCAAGGGTTTCGCCTGCTGACCGTGGCCATGGCCTATGACCCACCCAGTCGGGTTGTGGCTTTGGCCCGGGAACAACAATGGCCTTATACCGTTATCCTGGATCCCTCAGGCACTGCCGCTCAGGCTTTTGGTCAGGTTTCTTTAATACCCCATCATTTCCTTATTGATGCCCAAGGCAACATCCGAATGGATACAGTAGGGAAACTTAACCGCGACGCATTGCACACTTATATTAACGCACTCATTGAGGAAAACTAACCATGTGGCTAAAAGCTTTGCACATCATCTTTATGGTAACCTGGTTTGCGGGCCTGTTTTACCTGCCCAGACTATTCGTCTATCACGCCATGTCGGCGGATGCCGTCAGCGTGGAACGGTTTAAAATCATGGAACGCAAACTCTATTTTGGCATCATGACACCGGGCATGATACTCACCCTGATATTCGGCATCTGGATGCTGCACGATTATGCCTGGGCCAGTTTTGGCAGCCAGGGCTGGTTACATCTAAAACTATTACTGGTAGCCCTGCTGGTGGGGTATCACATCATTTGCGGGTTCTGGTTGCGGGATTTCAAAAACGACACCAACCGCCGCAGCCATATCTTTTACCGTTGGGTGAACGAGATACCGGTATTATTCCTGTTCGCCATTATTTTGCTGGCCAGTGTAAAACCGTTTTAATGGCGGCGTACGGTGAAGGATGCAAGCACCCGGCAGTCACTGTACCAGCAAATGATGCCAACATTGCTTGTGTTCACTCAGACGACAATTGGCTACAATTCTCCCATGACCACCACTCAACAACCCGATAGCAACCCGGAAAAAACTCGCCAGCAATGGCATCGTTTATTGGGCCTTATGCTCGAAGACCGGTTTTATGGAAGCCCCTATCGGGTTGCAGTGGAAGTTGATGTTGCGCGAAAAACGCAATTATTGGACATTGTGGTTGTTGAGCAGGAAACCGATCAAGCCTGGTCTGAGGATGATGACTTACCCGATGGTTTTGAAAACCTGAAAGCCTATAATCTGATCACCTTCAAATCGCACCATGAATCGCTGAATAACTGGGCGGTGAAAGAATTGATTGGGCATTATGTCAACTATCGCAAACAAATCAGCACACAAAAAAAGTTAATACCGCAGCACAAAAACAAGTTAATGCCGCAGCACGCGTTTGGGTTGTATGCAGTATGTAATCGCTACCCGCAAAAACTGAAAAAGTTTCTATGCTCTGGCCCTGCGCAAGGTATTTATGAACTGACTTGGGGCACTGATAGTATTCGTGTTATTGTCCTGTCGCAAATCAGCCAAGAACCGAAAAATGATTTATGGCAGTTATTCAGTCACAAACGACTACAGGTGGAACTCGCCTGTAGTCGTTACCGTCCGCATCGTCAAGAACAAGGCACTGCGGTTATCCGACGGATTGTAGAAACCTACCAACTGGAGTTTCCCGATATGGCGTACACTTTTGATCAATTTACCAAGGAATTTGTAGCGGATCATCTCAAACTGCTTAGCCCGGATGAGGTATTAAAACATTATTCACCCGATCAAAGACTCAACGGTCTTTCACCCGATCAAAGACTCAAAGATCTTTCACCCGATCAAAGACTCAAAGACCTTTCACCCGATGAAATCGCAGACCATCTAAGCCCGGAATCATTAGAGCGTTTACTTGCGCGTTTAGAGCAGCGAAAGAAAAGTTGAATGGGATAAGTTGTGATAATGACCACAACCCAACAACCCGATAGCAACCCGGCAAACGCTCGCCAGCAATGGCATCGTTTATTGGGCCTTACCGGGTTGAAGTGAAGGTTGGTGTCTGGATTGCTTACCATGTCAACCATCGCACACAAAACAGCACTAAAAAAGCTGATCAAGCAAAGTGGGTTTGGGTTATATGAATACTAAAAAGCGGCCAATATTTTTGTGGCTTAAATCCATATACCTGTAGTCCATACCCATTGGCTCCAGGCCAGTTTCCGTCACACTTAATATTTAATGTCATGATCGAAATAAAACAAATCCCCGTATTGCACGACAATTATGTTTATCTGGTGCATTTGCCGGATTCGGGTCATACCCTGGCGGTTGATCCGGCCGAAGCCGGACCCGTTTTAACCGGGTTGGCGGAGGCGGGTTGGACACTCACTCATATCCTTAATACCCACCATCACCACGACCACATAGGGGGCAATACCCAACTGAAGCAACTCACCCACTGCGTTATCGTGGGTTCGGAACAGGACGCTGAGCGTATTCCGGGTTTGGATCTGGCGGTTAAAGAGGGGGATTCCTTCTCCATCGGAACGACTGAAATTCGGGTTATGGAGGTTTCAGGACATACTCAGGGCCACGTCGCGTATTGGTTGCCAGCGACTCAGAGTGTATTTGTAGGCGACACCCTGTTCTCGCTGGGTTGTGGCCGTTTGTTTGAGGGTACGGCCAGTATGATGTGGGCATCATTGGCTAAAATTCGCTCGTTACCTGAGTCTACCCGCATTTACTGCGCCCATGAATACACCGAAGCCAATGCCCGGTTCGCCTTGAGCGTAGAGCCTGATAACGTCGATTTGTGTCGGCGGGTGGATGAGGTTCTCCACCTGAGGAGACAAGGTTTGCCCACTGTGCCTTCGACTGTGGCTATGGAACGGGCCTGCAATCCGTTTCTTCGTCCTGACAGTGTCTCCATTCGAACCCGGCTTGGGTTGATGGAGGCCGACGATGTGGCTGTGTTCGCCGAACTCAGATGCCGCAAAGATGTGTTCTAAACCCCACGTTATCATTAGTGGCATTCACTTCAGATACCTTCCCCCATGTCAATTTCCATGCTGCTCAGCCAGGCCGTAACGGTCGGGGCTTCTGATATTCACTTGTCTACCGGCCTGCCGCCTGCCTTTCGGGTGGAGGGGCAGATGTGTTTTCAGCCTGCTGAACCGCTGACCGAGGCCCACCTGTTGGCCGTGCGCAGTGCCATCATGACCGAAGCCCAGCAACGTGAATGGGCAGAACGCCTGGAAGTGGATTTTGCCTTTGAGTGGGCTGGAATTGGCCGATTTCGCGCCAATGTGTTTCACCAGGGACGCGGCACAGGCATGGTGCTGCGGGCCATTCCCGAGCGTGTGCCCGAGCTGGATGAATTGGGAACACCCGCCAACTTCGAGACACTGATCACCCACAACCGTGGCCTGATTTTGGTCACCGGGCCTACCGGTTCCGGCAAATCCACCACATTGGCCGCGCTGGTCGATCATCTCAACCGTCATCACGCACTGCATATTCTGACGATAGAAGACCCCATCGAATTCATTCACACCAGCCGGAAATCGCTGATCAACCAACGCGAAGTTCACCGCGACACCCTGAGCTTTGCCGCCGCGCTGCGTTCTGCCCTGAGAGAGGATCCCGACGTGATTCTGGTGGGCGAATTGCGTGACCTTGAAACCATCCGCCTGGCCTTGACGGCGGCCGAGACCGGCCATCTGGTTTTGGGTACTTTGCACACCTCATCAGCACCTAAAACCATGGATCGCATCATTGATGTATTCCCGGCGGGTGAAAAGGCGGTGATTCGTTCCATGCTGGCGGAGTCACTGCAAGCGGTTATCGCTCAAGTGTTAGTACGCAAAAACGGCGGTGGTCGGCTGGCGGCTTGGGAAGTCATGGTGGGAACCCCCGCCATCCGCAATTTGATCCGGGAAGACAAACTCGCGCAAATGTACAGTGCCATGCAGACCGGTCGCCGGGACGGCATGCAGACGCTGGATCAGTGTCTGGCGGATTATGTACAAAAGGGGTGGATCAGCCCTGAGGACGCTCGGCATGTGGCCGTCAACAAAAGTGGTTTTCTGGATGCTCGCTGAGCGGCTTGATGCCGCCTGGGTGTCACTCAGGGTGATGGGCGTAACGCTCAGTGGTTTGCTGCTGTGTGTGTTGGTGGCCTGCGGTCTGGCGTATCCGGTTTATCTGCTGAGCGACGGCGGGATAGGCATAAGAGCCGCGATCAGCCGGGGCAGCCTGTTGCTGATGCTGCTGGGGTTGTGGTGGGTTAGCCGGTCGATGAAGCTCACGCCCGCAGAATTGGGGGTGCGGGTTCTGGAACCCGCGTGCTGGAAAATGGCGTACACAGGCTGGATGTTGGGGTTCATCATGCTGGCGATACACAGCCTGATAGTGCTGCTGCTCGACATCCGTGCGCTGGATATGGAAAAACTCGCCGATGGTACTCGGGTGTTGCGTGGTTTGAGCGTGGCTTTGGCTACGGGAATGGTGGTGAGCGTAATTGAGGAGTTGTTATTCAGAGCCGTCATGCTGGCGGCGTTTGCTCGCTACGTCGGTCGCTGGCTGGCCACTCTGATGAGTGCGTTCATTTATGCTTCACTGCATTTTTTCCGTTTCGATCCCCGTAACGACCCGGTCAATCCCGACGTGTACAGCGGCTTTAACCTGTTGCCCGATGCCTTTTCGCACCTGCTCCATGCGCCCATGGATTCCTGGCTGGCCTTGTTTTGTGCGGGAATCCTGCTGGCCACGATTCGCTGGCGGGTATCGTGTGGGCTTTATTGCTGTATTGGGTTGCATGCCGGTTGGGTATTCGTCATTAAATTCGTCAAACCCCTGACCCACAACGGACCCGACCCCACCAGGGCTTTTCTGCTCGGCCCGTATGATGGCTTAACCGGTTATCTGGCCACCGTCTGGATGCTGCTGCTGGTGATTTTGAACCGGAAGTGGGCGCGGCAGTAGCGGCCTGGGTGGGGCATACATACGCCCCGCCGCGCTGATTTACACCTCGTCAGCCCATATCTCGAATTGCTCCAGAACGTGATGTCCGAAGCTGGTGGTAAGTGCCACATCGGCGGCATCGCGGCCTCGGGCCATGAGGATTCTGCCAACGCGGGGTTGGTTGTTGCGGGCATCGAAGGTGTGCCACTCGCCGCTGAGGTACACCTCAAACCAGGCACTGAAATCCATGGGCGGGGCCGCCGGCACCTGAATATCCCCCAAATAGCCAGTGGCATAACGGGCCGGTATTCCCATGCAGCGGCAGAAGGTAATGGCCAGATGGGTGTAGTCGCGGCACACACCGGTTTGATCCATGTATGTATCGTAGGCGGTGCGGTCACAGCGGGCGGATTCGTGGGCAAAATGTATGTGATGATGAACGAAATCGCATATAGACTGCACCCGCCCCCAGCCTTCTGGTGCCTGGCCGAACAAGTTCCAGGCGATGTCGGATAATTTCTCGATTTCGCAGTAACGACTGCCCAGCAGATACGGTAGCGTTGTGGTGGGTAGATCACGGATGGGGTGTTGGCGGGCATCCGGTACGATTCGATCCGGCAAGCCGCTGTCTCTGAGTACGGCGTTATTGTGCAGAGAAACTCGCCCACCTTCGGTGTAGGTTCGTGCGCAACGATTGCCATAGACATCTATAAAATCCTCAATGACCAGAGGCGGTTGAGCACGAATGATTTCGGGCTCCAACAAGGTGTCAGCCTTGCTCGGATGGGTGTATAGCATCAAAATCATTTCAGTGGGATGCTGAAAAAAATAGGTGATGTCGAATCCGATCTTGATATTCATGGTGAGCAGTATCCTGTAAGTCATGGTGGGGGTCGAATCGACCCGTGTGGCTGCGCCCGATGCAAGGGCCGCACTCAATTTAAATTACACTTTCAACTCATTGAATCATTTGAAAACATGAAAAAAACAAGATGCGCGGTCATAGGCGTGGGTTATTTAGGCAAGTTTCATGCCGAAAAGTATGCCGCCCTGCCTGAATGTGAACTGGTGGCGGTGGTGGATCAGAATCCCACCGTGGCCCAATCGGTGGCTGAGAAGAATGGCACACGGGCGGTGACGGACTACCGCGAGTTGCTGGGCGAGGTGGATGCCGTCAGCATCGTCGTACCCACCAGCCTGCACTACGGCGTGGCGCGGGATTTCCTCATGGCGGGTGCTCACGTTCTGGTTGAGAAACCCATCACCGTGACGGTTGCCGAAGCCGATGAGCTGATACAGCTGGCGGCCCGTCAGCGAAAAGTGTTGATGGTCGGGCATCTGGAGCGTTTCAACGCCGCACTGATGGGGCTGGATCTGAGTGTGGGTAAACCGCTGTTTATCGAGTCACACCGCCTGGCCCCGTTCAAGCCCAGAGCCAATGATGTCAGCGTGGTACTGGATCTGATGATCCATGACATCGACATCATTCTGGACATCACTCAATCAGAAGTCGAGCGCATTGATGCCAAAGGTGTGCGGGTGCTGACCGGCGATATCGACATCGCCAATGCCCGGCTTGCCTTCAAAAACGGCAGCGTGGCCAATGTGACGGCCAGCCGGGTCAGCCTCAAGGTGGAGCGCAAAATGCGCCTGTTCATGCCCGATGCGTATTACTCGGTGGATTTCCAGAACCGGGTATTGTCCTGTCATCGCAAGGGTGAGCAGGAGATGTTCCCCGGCATACCGGAAATTCTCAGCGAAGAAACCGTATTCGAAAACGGCGATGCCTTGATGACTGAAATCCAGCACTTTATGACCTGTATCCATAGCGGTACTGAACCCCTGGTTTCAGGGCAAGCCGGGCGACGCGCCCTGGCCACCGCCATAGAAATCACCCATTTACTGAACAACACGACCGACACAGGAGCAACGCAATGATCCCCATGGTAGACCTCAAAGCCCAATATCTTCGCTTCAAGGATGAAATCGATGCCGGTTTGCAGGCCGTCATGAGCGAATGCGCCTTCATTTTAGGCCCTAATGTCAAAGCCTTTGAGGAAGAGGCGGCCGCTTATCTGGGGGTGGAACACACGATAGGCGTGGCTTCGGGTACGGATGCCCTGTTGCTGGCCTTGCTGGCCGCCGGCATTCAGGCCGGAGATGAAGTCATCACCACCCCATTCACCTTCATAGCCACCGCCGAGGCGATACGCTACATCGGTGCGACACCCGTGTTTGTGGACATAGACCCACACACCTTCAACCTGGATCCCGCCCTGATTGAAGCCGCCATCACCGACAAAACCACGGCCATCATGCCGGTCCATTTATTCGGACAACCGGCCGACATGGCGCGGATTCAAGCCCTGTGCGACCGGCACGGGCTGAAGCTGATCGAGGACTGCGCCCAGTCCTTTGGAGCCAGCGTTCAAGGGGCACGCACCGGAAGCCTGGGCATCAGTGCCGGTTTCAGTTTTTTCCCCAGCAAAAACCTGGGTGCTTTCGGCGACGGTGGGTTGGTCGCCACCCGCTCTGAGGAGGTGGCGCAAAAGGTTCGCATGCTCAGGAACCACGGCTCCGAAGTGCGCTATCACCATGATGTCATCGGCTACAACAGTCGTCTGGATGAAATGCAGGCGGTCATTCTCAGAATCAAACTTCGCCATATCGACGAATTCAACCGTAACCGGCAAAGAGTGGCCCGGCATTATTCTGAAGGCCTTTCGGATTTACCCGTGACTACACCCCATGAGGATGGCCTGGGGGCGCATGTGTATCATCAATACACCCTGCTGACCGACCACCGGCAAACCGTGATGGATCACCTGAAAGCCGCAGGCATTGCTTCAGCCGTTTATTACCCCATTCCCTTGCATCGGCAAAAAGTCTTCGCCTCTGCCCACGCGAGCCAGGCATTGCCGGTGGCAGAATCGGTCGCCGAACGCTGTTTGTCGCTGCCCATCTACCCTGAATTGGCTGAGCCTGACATTGATCGCATCGTCAATGTCATCCGCAGCGCACTGGCGGCCTCATGAGGCGTTTACTCAATCCGGGGCTGATTGCACTGGCCGTATGTTTTCAGCCCGAGGCCGGTGCATTTGACTGGAGCACAACGGAAGTGCATTACCAGCATGGCGATTTGCAAACCCCCTCGTTTGCCCGTAGGGGGCGTGCTCGATCCGTGACCGACATCGTCACCCTGCAACACGCGGACGGCTGGAAATATGGCGACAATTTCTTCTTCATGGACATTCTCAATGATGCCCGCAGGGATGGATACAACGAGTCGGATTTTTATGGAGAGCTATACCTCAATGGCAGCCTGTCCAAAATCAGCGGCCACAAGATCGGATACGGCTGGATTAAAGATGTCGGCGTCATCATGGGCTTTAACGGCGCGGCCAACAGTCAGGTGTTCAAATACCTGCCCGGTTTGCGTCTGGCCTGGAATATCCCGGGATTCGCGTTTCTGAACAGCGACTTCACCGCCTACATTGATGCCAGCAGCGGTCTGGCCGGGGGCGGAAGCCCCAGCCAGACCGATAGCTGGATGGTGGACATCAACGGTACTTACCCCTTTACCGTGGGCAAGCACCGGTTTTCCATCACAGGCCACATGGAATACATCGACGGTCGCCGCAATGAACTGGGCGGCGAAGTGGCAGAATGGTTTTTGGCCCAACCCCAGTTTCGTTATGACCTGGGCCACACCTTGTTCGGTAAGGCTGATCATTTCTACGTAGGCACCGAATGGCAGGTGTGGATACACAAACAAGGCGACCGCAAAACCTACGAAAACGTCCCGCAGGCCTTGGCGGTATGGCGGTTTTGAATGGGGTTGCGATGAGCCACCATTAAAAGCTCTGTGTAGCGATGCCCCCATTCAAGTCAAAATAATCGACGCGCTTCTGTGTCATCTGCCGATGACTCAATCATTATCCGTGTTACCGCCCTTTTCCCATTCAGGTTTTTCATGCGCTTGCTACACACTTCAGACTGGCATTTAGGCCAGACTTTTCACAGCCACGACCGCCAGTACGAACATCAATGTTTTCTGGACTGGTTGCTGGCCACCCTGGAGCAGGAACAAACCGATGCCTTGTTGATTGCAGGCGATATTTTCGACAACGCCAACCCATCAGCGGCGGCCTTGCATCAGTTTTACCGCTTTCTCAGCACGGCCAAAGCCCGTTTGCCTGGTCTGAATGTGGTGGTGATAGCCGGCAACCATGATTCCCCCTTCCGTCTGGAAGCCCCATCGCCATTGCTGGCGGCTTTGGATGTCACCGTGGTGGGCCAGGTTGGTCGCAGTGAATCCGGCGAGATTGACTGGCAACGCTTGGTTGTGCCGTTGACGGATCGCTCAGGCCAGGTGCAATGCTGGTGTCTGGCGGTTCCGTTTCTCAGGGCGAGTGATTTACCCAAACGCAAAGGCGAGGCGCAAGAAGGCGATGACTACAACCTGGGCGTAACCGAGTTGTACCGACAGGCCGAGGCCAAGGCCGAAGCCCTTAGGGAAAAAGATCAAGCCATCATCGCTCTGGGGCATTGCCACCTGCGCGGCGGTTTGGTGTCCAGCGATTCAGAGCGACGCATCTTGATCGGTGGCTGCGAGGCCTTGTCGGCTTCGATTTTCGGTTCATCCC
>JBPCSC010000039.1:0-2430 GCA_051007495.1 Methylococcaceae bacterium
CAGATTGGCTGTGGCGGTGTATGGTGCTCATTGGGATAGGCTAACAGAAAATTGGGGGTGAGTAGTTACAAAAATTCAAGGATCCAAAGGATTCGGAAAATGCGCAACTGGTGACTAATTTGTCGTATACCATGTCGGTCACCCGCATAGCCCATTATGTGAAGTGCATCATGCGCGACAACATTGGTTCCAGTGCAGATGCCAATTACATACAGACCAATCTTAATGCGTGGATGTTCAAGTATGTCACCACCGTGGTTAACCCTGACGACATGACTTTACGTTATTATCCGTTCAAGGCGGCTTCGGTTAAGGTTAACGAAAGGCCGGGTATGATTGGATGGTATGACTGTTCCATTTCCGTGTTGCCTCATATTCAGTTTGAAGGCATGGATGTGGAACTGAGACTTGATGCCCGTTTATAATTAAGGATGATATTAAGGATAACATCTGGATGATGGCAAGGAGGCACGCTCACGAGAATAAGAACCTCAATTTTTTACTTAACATGCTGGAGTACACAACATGCAATCCAATGATTATAACTGCGATCTTAGCCAAGGGTTCAATTTTGAAAAGGACAAACAGACCCTGGTTGGCCATCTGGTTTCCCTGACTATAGGTGGGGTAGAGTATCCAGCCGACCTGACTGTTGCCGATCCCACGGGCGACAAAGACGCACGGGTGAAAGTGGTCGGTGTTATCAGCAGTATCTCATGGGAAGGGGGATACGCTCATGGAGTAAGGGTATGGGCTAATGTCAGCGTCATTAACAAGGCATCACTCGCCACGGCTCTGCACACCCAGTTGATCAATATGGAGGTGGACTTCAAGTTCAATGTATACGATTATGATCAGGAAGCCAAAACATACTTCAAGGCTTTCCACACCGATGATACTGTGCTGAAAGGCCTGCTCCAGAAGAGCGTCGGCAGTGGCAAACTGGAAATCGACATCAGCAACTTTGAAGGCACTGAAGTACCTTCACCCAAAAACTGTCCCTTCTACATTGGAATCATGCCACAGGACGAAGAACAGGCCATGCAGGTTGCAATCTCCAACGAAAGCAAGTTCGCCAAGGCCTGGGGTGTTACTGTAGCGGCATAACGCTCCAGACTATATTCTGTTCGTTCTCCGGGGGCTTTGGATGATCATCTGCAGCCCCCGGTTTTTAGGCACAATACCGACAAATAAACAATGAGCCAACGCTTAGCCAGAGTACGATGGTCAACCGGTCAGACCCTGTTACCCAAGCATCTGTTTGTGCAGGAGGAATCCTTACTGGCAGATGTTTCCTTACGTTGTTCGATTACGGGTTTGCCCGGTTATGGTATTGCAGAGCTGCGCTGGAATGAGTCCTTGTTGCTGGAGGGTGTTTTGGCCATAGAATCCGCCGTGCTGGTTATGGCGGGCGGGATTCTTCTGGAAATAACCTCACAATCCAGGCCCGATCCGGTTAATCTTAATATCCCGGGAGCCACCTGGGTTCCGGTATTCCTGCATATAGGCAGGCCTTACGAAAACGACGAACGTTTTGAAGGCAAAACCCTGGTGGATAAAAATGGAATTGCCTGCTGGAACTGGCCCGTAGTCTTGTCCACCGAGCAGGAACATTCCACTTCCCATGCGACAATGCGTCTGGCTGAATTCAGCAAGGCACCTGACGGCCAGTGGACTCTGGCTTCGCGTTATATTCCCCCTCTCATGCAGATAGGTACTTCCCCTTTTTTACAGACGGAGTTTAATACTTTCTCTCAACAACTGGAGGCCTATCATTATCAACTGACGCAGGAAATGTCGGCCATTTATTTGTCCGGTGAAAACCTGATCAATGCCAAATTATGTCTGAAGTCAGTGGTTACCGTGTTACGATTGGTTACCAATCTCCGCAATCAAATTCATTTACATCCTTATTTAGTCTACGAAGAACTGCTCCGGTTTTATGTTGATTTGTGTTTTTATCGAAACATAAAGCCACAATACGCTACTGAAGCCTATCGTCATGAACAACTGGCTGAATGTTTTCGCCAGATCTTTGAACCCTTGAAGGAATTATTGCAGCTTACCCAGTCCCGTTCACCTTATCTGCCATTTTCCCGCTCGGAAGGTATTATTCGGGTCAATATAGGTTCTGATATTCGTGAGGCTCGTGAGGTGTTTCTGTTGCTGCAAAAAACAGGAGTCACCCAGGTCGTCCATCTGGATAATATAAAAATGGCCGCTGTCTCGCGCATCCCCATGGTTCATAAATTTGCCTTGCAGGGTATCTCAATTAAACGTATAGACCGCCCCCCTTTTCAACATTCCTTTGGCCCTGAAGTCGATATCTACCAACTGAATCTTTCTGAAGAGTGGGACTATGCGGTAAAGGAGCAGTGTTTTGGTTTTTATGCTGAACCCGCTTTTGAACAGGTCAAATTCTTTTTGTAC
>JBPCSC010000040.1:0-4540 GCA_051007495.1 Methylococcaceae bacterium
TTAGTGGTAGTAATGGGTCATGGCTCAACCAGTGAGAATAACCCCCACCGTGCTGCTTATGCGTGTGGTGCCTGTGGTGGCCGACACGGTGGGCCGAATGCCCGCGTGTTCGCGGCCATGGCCAACCGCCCCGAAGTGAGGCAAACCCTTAACTCACGCGGGTTCCACATTCCTGATGACTGTTGGTTTATAGGTGCAGAACACAACACCTGCAACGAAAGCATCACCTGGTACGATTGTGACGATCTGCCTTCGCGCGTTCGGCCATATTTCAACCTGCTCAATAACGATCTGGATCAAGCCACCCTGCGCTCGGCCCATGAGCGCTGCCGCCGCTTCGCCCAGGCACCTCGGGAACCCACGCCCAGCCAGGCCAGAACCCACGTCCTCGGACGGAGTGCTGATTCCAGCCAGACCCGGCCTGAACTCGGCCATGCCACCAATGCTGCCGCAATCATCGGTCGACGCCGTTTAAGCCGTGGACTATTTCTCGACCGCCGTACGTTTCTCATTTCCTACGATGCTTCTCAAGACGAAACCGGTTCCCGACTGGAAGGCATATTGCTGGCCGCAGGCCCGGTGGGTGCGGGCATCAATCTGGAGTACTATTTCTCCACGGTTGATGCAGACCGCTATGGCTGCGGTTCCAAGATGACGCATAACGTCTTGGGCGGGTTTGGCATACTGGAAGGCAGCCAGAGTGATTTGCGTACAGGGCTACCCCGACAAATGACCGAGATACACGAAGCCATGCGCTTGTTGGTTGTGGTTGAACACCGAACGGGCGTATTAATCGACATCCTGTCTCGCCAACCCGCACTGTCTGAATTGGTGGATAAGGCCTGGGTGCAACTGGCCAGCCTTGATCCCAATACTTCGGATATTGCCGTTTACACGCCCGGAACCGGCTTTGAACCCTGGACGGACATCAACGCGCCTTTGCCTGATGTCGCTCATTCCGCCGCCTGGTACACTGGCCATTCCGCTCTCCTCGGACCCGCCCTTATTCCAGGTCAGACCCACCCTGCTCCCAGAAACGTCGATACATGAACAAATCCACTCAAAACCAAGTCCTGGCCTTAGCAGGCATCATGCAGTCTGTTCTACTGGTGCAGCAAATCGCCAAAACCGGCAGGGCTGAACCGGATGATTTTTTGACCTGTATAGAAAGCGTGCTGAAAATTGATGCCGACAGCATGGAAGCTATTTTTGGTGAACGGGTCTATTTGCGAACAGGACTCGAAGCCCTGGTAGGCCAGTTAAAAGGAAAACCCGATACCGATCGTGAATTGGCACGCTATGCCAGCGTTATCATCTTTCATGAGCGGCAACTCATGAAGAATGATGAACGCCTGCGAAAAGTGCGCACCGGCATAGAACGCGCCTACCGGATAGCCGAACAAAGCGATAGCCTGGACCAACAAGTAATCGCCGCTCTGGCTGAAAACTACCAGGAAACCATTAGCCCTTACCCGCCTCGCATCATGGTTCAGGGTGAACCCCGCTACCTCACCCATGACAAACACGGCCAGTCCATAAGGGCTTTGTTGCTATCCGCCATACGCTCTGCGGTGTTATGGCGGCAGTGCGGTGGCTCCCGCTTTGCCATGCTGTTCAAACGTAGAAACCTACAAAGCGAAGCTCAAACCCTGCTGGATTCGTTCATCTAGGTACTACAGCGCATGGCCTGCTGATCCTGTGCCGTCTACAGTGTCTCTGTCTTATTCAACTTTACTTTCGGACTAGAGGTAACACGTATGAGCAGTGACATCGAAACGGTTTCAGTTAGCCCCATCGTCAGCGCACCTGTGAGGACATCCTCATATCAGAGTTCTGTAGATGATTTAGATCAGTGGTTTGAAGACATCCGGCGTAACTGGTTACACCCTTTTTTTCCTGGACGAACCGTGCCCGAGTGGTCTGCTGCAACCAGCAGTCATTTGCCACGGCTCGACATTATTGATAGGGACGATCATTTTTGTGTGCGGGCAGAACTACCCGGCGTAGACAAAGACAGCCTGGATGTCAGCTTGCAAGACAACGTACTCAGCATACAAGCGGCCAGTCATAGAGAATCACAGGAAGAAAAAGGCCGTTTTTGCAGGCGGGAGTTGTTCCATGGGGAGTTCCAGCGGGTGGTTCGTTTGCCTGTTGAGGTTGAAGCCGGTCAAGTCAAAGCCAATTTCAAAGACGGCATTTTGGAACTGAACTTACCTAAATCACCCGGAACCCGGCGGCAAACCATATCGGTAGATTGAGCGTTTTTACCTTTGGGATTTGGTGTTCAGGGCCGCCCAAGTGGCCCTGATAATTTCCATGGAGGTATCTTCCGGGTTGTCGGTGGCGCATGAACGCATTAGCTCGGGGTTTCCGTGCCACAATCCGAAATCCTTGCGTATTTTCGCGCCTAAGCCGTAATTCAATCCTTCCACTCCGGTTTCCGACATAGCCGCCAGTCTGCGCTTTTGTTCATCATCCAATTCACACAACAAGCGGGCGATGGCTTCGTCCCGCGTTGTGGGAAATATCGACAGCGCGGATGAAGGACGATCGGGTTTATTGGAAGTACGAAAGATGTTCAGCCAGTTCATTTTGATGCGAATGGGGTTGCGCGGCTGTTTTTTTCAGCCAATGAGTTGGCCAGTCGGTTCAAGGCCACACCCAGTTCTGAGTCGGGTTCCAATGCGGCATGATCACGCAATAACCGCACAACTTCTGCTGAAGGCAGCGTCCAGCGGCGGGGTGGTAGAGTAGGGTGGGCAGAGTTCAGCAGGTTTCTTGCCTGAATTTCGGCAAAGCTTAACTGGTAGGTCGCTTCCAGATCCTGCTGCAATTGAGGTGTGTAAAATCGCAGTTGCGAGCTGAATAATGGTGTGTCGGTGTAGAGGACTAGCCGATTCGGCTTGACGACACAATCCAGGCAGTGCCGGGCCAGAAACTCAGGCAGCGTGCTTTTTACCACTTTAAGTACCCGCTGATGCAAGGCCAGAGTAGCCCCGATATGAGCCAGAGCAGGGTTTCGCATCAAGCTGGCCACTGACCTGACCCGATCCTGACTCATACGCTTTCGCTCTGGGTAATCCGTAATACGTCTACCCGGTCTACCCGCTGCAACCCTTTAGGCAATAACATACCTCGAGTGCCTCGCCCAGCCTGGTAGTGCGCCCAATCCTGTGGTTTTAGGGTGAACGTGCGCTGTCCGGCATACAGTTTTAGGCTCGCGTCATCGGGCATACCGGCGATATGCAGCAGTTTATCCCGCCCTGCGCTTAGTTCAGCAGGAATAATCTGGATCAGCTTATTGCCTCGTCCGCGTGCCAGGATCGGCACCTCGGTGCAGGCATGAATCAGCATACGACCTTCAGCCGTGATCAATACCAGCCATTCGTGTTCCGGTCGGGTTATCCGCACAGGTGACATGACTCCACCCGTTTCGGTCACACTCAGTACCGATTTTCCCGCACGGTTTTTGGAAGACAGCTCCTTTAACTGGGTCAGAAATCCATATCCACTCTCGCTGGCTAACAACCACCAGTCTTCATCCGCACCGGTCATCATGCCGCGAAATACTGCCCCAGCGGGGGGGTTCAGTCGGCCAGTCAGTGGTTCACCCTGGGTTCTGGCCGAGGGCAATTCGTGAGTAGCCACCATGTAACAACGCCCGGTTGAATCCAGAAAGTACGTTGGCTGATTGCTACGCCCGGCGACGGCGGCAAAAAAACCATCACCTGAACGGTAGGCCAGGGTCGTTGGATCCACCTCACTACCTTTAGCCGCCCGCACCCACCCCTTTTCAGACAAAATGATGGTCACCGGGTCAGCCCCGATTACTTGGGTCATGTCCAGTACGCGGGCACTTTCCCTGGTCACTATGGGGGATCGACGTGCATCCCCATGCCGGACAGCGTCGGCTTCCAGTTCTTGCTTGATGAGTGCGGCCAACTGAGCAGAATCTGCCAAAGTGGCTTCCAGAGCCGCTCGCTCTGATTCCAGCTCTGTCTGCTCGCCGCGTATTTTCATTTCTTCCAATCGGGCCAAATGTCTGAGTTTTAGCTCCAGTACGGCCTCAGCCTGGCGATCGGACAACCCGAACCGGGCCATTAGTTCGTTTTTAGGTTCGTCCTCCTCACGAATAATGCGTATCACCTCATCAATATTCAGATAGGCGATCAGCAAACCCTCCAGCAAATGCAAACGGACACTCACCTTTTCCAGCCGGTATTCCAGCCTGCGGCGCACGGTCGCAGTCCGGTAGATCAGCCACTCTCTGAGTATCTCTCCTAGCCCCTTAACCTGTGGCTTGCCATTCAAACCTACCATGTTGATGTTGATGCGGTAATTGCGTTCCAGGTCGGTAGAGGCAAACAGGTGCGACATGAGTTGTTCCGTGTCGATGCGCTTACCACGAGGCATTATGACCAAACGGCAGGGATTTTCGTGATCGGATTCATCACGCAGATCCTCCACCATGGGTAATTTTTTGGCCTGCATCTGCGCGGCAATTTGTGTCAGCACATCAGAACCAGACACTTGATGCGGC
>JBPCSC010000041.1:0-4702 GCA_051007495.1 Methylococcaceae bacterium
ACCCAAATCAGACCACCCTACATCCAAAGGCAGCACCACGGCCTTAGTGGCCGTTTCTCCCGATGAAGTACATAGTTTTTCCATGACGGCATAGTCTATGGAATCGGCAGGACAGGCGGAAAAAGCCTGCGGGTCGATGCGGATAAAATCTCCGTCCCGTTGGCTGTGGGTATAGGCTTGAGTACAGGCCAAGGCGATATCAGGGCGATGCAGGCCGATCTGTTCCAGCCAGGTGGAAGCTTTCAATACGAAGATGCCGCTGTTCCAGAGATACTGCCCTGATTCCAGATAATGAGCGGCGGTTTCGGCGTTTGGTTTCTCGGTGAATCCTTGCACGATGCAGGCACTGTCATCCAGTTGAGTGCCGCAGCGTATGTATCCAAACCCGGTTTCGGGCCGGTTCGGTGCGATCCCTAAAGTGACCAGATAGCCCTGCATGGCCCAGCGGGCCGCTTTCAGCACCTGCGACTGGAATCCTGCCAAATTGCGTACGTAGTGATCAGAAGGCAAAACAGCCAGAACTGGATCGCCACCCTCAGCCTGAGCCGACAAAGCCGCCAACGTCAAAGCCGGTGCAGTATTGCGGCCTGTGGGTTCGAGCAGGATGCTCGCTTCCACCACGCCCAGACAGCGCAATTGCTCGGCCACCAGAAAACGGTGTATCTCATTACTCACCACCAGGGGGGGCAAAATGTCGATGGGGTGTTCTGTTTCGGTCGATTTGAGCGAACTGATGCGGATGACGGCTTCCTGAAACAGGGTTTTGTCTCCGGTCAGGGCCAGAAACTGTTTGGGATAAGCCTCTCGTGAAAAAGGCCAGAGGCGGGTACCGGCCCCGCCCGACAGGATGACCGCCTTAATGCTGATGTTCATTGTCATCTCTACGCGTAAATTAAAGGGGGAAAAGTGTCGAGCAGTCATGGACATCTGTCAACAATCAGCCTGCGTATGGCCTCGGGTAATCATCACGCCTACGTCACTGGCCCCTTGTATGGCCCCTTTCTTATTGATGGTCAAACGTACCCAGGCCACCCCAAACTCCTCGCGAACAAGAGCGGCCAAACGTTCGGCCAAGGTTTCTACCAGCAGAAATTCACTGCCGGTGACAAACTCCACCATTCGCGCCGAGATTGCGCCATAATCCAGTGTCCGGGCGATGTCGTCGTGATCGGCGGCCGGACGAATGTCCGTCCCCAGCTCCAGATCAATCACCACGGTTTGACGAACGCGCCGTTCCCATTCATAAATGCCTATCACGGTCTCGATATGCAAGCCGCGTAGAAATATAATATCCATCGTATTACCCCCTTGTTTGGTTTGAAAAACTGTTTCGCTTTTGATTTTACCCCCACACCGGAGTGAGAGGCATGACATCTGTATTTTTGATTTTGATCGCTTATTTAATGGGTTCCCTGTCTACAGCCGTGCTGGTCAGCAAGGCCTTGAACTTGCCGGATCCAAGGCTGGAGGGATCCGGCAACCCAGGCGCAACCAATGTTCTCAGACTAGGCGGAAAAAAAGCCGCCGTCATGACCCTGGCCGGTGATGCCCTTAAAGGCTTCGTCCCGGTCATGATAGCCCAGTTGATGGGCATGAATGTGCTGATGGTCGGTATGGTGGGTGTCGCCGCTTTTCTGGGGCACTTGTATCCGGTCTTTTTTGGATTTAAGGGGGGGAAAGGCGTGGCCACAGCCTTGGGTGTCATGAGCGGATACTTCTGGGGCTTGGGCTTGGCGGTACTGGCCACCTGGGTTGCTGTCGCCGGTATTACCCGTTATTCATCCCTGGCCGCACTCGTAGCGGCGGCACTGGCCCCTGTGTACGTTTGGTTCATGTTGAGCAGCGTGGGCATGAGTCTGCTGACGCTGGTGTTGAGTGCGCTTCTGTTTTGGCGGCATCGGGCCAACATTGAACGCCTGATCGCGGGAAAGGAAAGTCGTATCGGTAAAAAAAGCGGCTGATGGGCGGACAAAAGCGGGAATCAGCATGGTCGTATTCCGTTCCCGGCCATTCAAAAAATCAAGGCAGGCCAAAACGTGTTGCCAGAAAAACACGGTCACCGCGATAAGCCGCCACAGTGTTTCTGCCTTGGGGTTGTGTAGTGAGACAGGTACTCAAGCTCTAGACTTACCTTCTGACGCACACATGAAACACGGTGCTCACAGGTGCTGCTCCGTGACGATCCAGGGTTAGTTCCATCGCCCATTCTCCCGGCATGGACACGTTAAAAGGCCCGATCCGATACACGCCCTGAACCTCCTCTCGTGCCTCAAAGTGGTCGGGAACTGTGCCTTGACCGCGCTGTTCCATGGTCGGTCGCAGCGTCAACCGGGCACCGATCATAGGGCTTCCGTCTGCCGCTAAAACCCGAAAAACCCATTCATTCTGGCCGGTTTCGACAGGATTGGGAGACAACGCACTCACCTGTACTCGCGCCTTGCCCATAGTCCTGACCACCCCGGGAATGACAATATCGGAACAGGCAGCCAATCCAGGGCTTGATCCTGCGACCAATAACCCACTCAAAACAGTTAAATGGAAGTAACGAAAATTAAACGACAAAGTCCATCCACACGTAAAAATAAACAAGTGGGCATCCGGGCGTGCGGGCATCCCGCCCGCTGGCGGCCAGGATGGCCGCACGGCCAGGTGTTCTCCTCTAATTACCAATATCCCCTATTATTTCCCGTTCGCGCTTGCGGGCGGCCAAAGGATGATCTGAATGGGGGGTGTGATTATCCAGTCCATGTATCTCGCAGTGTCCGCCATGAGCGCGGTAATCGCTCTGGAAATGCTCGATAAACTCCATGACCGTATGATCAATGAGATAGGAATTAGCCAAATCAAAGATGATGCTTTGACCTTGAGGTAAACGGCTTGCCTCGGTTTTGAGTGCCAGAAAGTTGGAGAATACTGCCGACCCGTCCACCGCAATGACGTAACGCTCGTCATCAATTTCCTCAATGGTATATGAGATTTTCAGCAGATTGCGGATATCCACACCATGCAGGATATGAATCAGCAACTCGGTAAAAATCCCGATCAACACCCCGATCAGCAAATCTGTGGCCAATACCCCGAAAATGGTAACGCAAAATACCACCAACTGTTCTTTGCCGATTTTAAATACCTTGGCAAATTCCCTGGGTGAGGCCAGACGGAAACCGGTGTATACCAGCAAGGCCGCCAGTGTAGCCAGAGGAATTTAGTGTATGAGTTGCGGGAAGAACACCACAAACGAGGCCAGAAATAACCCATGAAAGAAATTGGCCCATCCAGTACGGGCACCGTTATTGACATTGGCGGAAGAGCGTACAATTTCCGCAATCATGGGTAGGCCACCTATGGCACTGGATATCAGATTACCAATACCTACGGCGGTCAGGTCACGGTTGAGATCGGAATGACGTTTATACACATCGAGTTTGTCTACGGCGGTGGCCGATAACAGCGATTCCAGACTACCCACCAATCCAATCGTCAATACGGCACCCCAGAATTTGGCAGTAGCGATCAGGCTGAAATCAGGAAAATAAAAACTACCCAGTACATCCTCGGGTATGGAGACCAGAAACTTGGGTCCTACGGTATATTCATGATGGGGTAGAAAGGCCTGGTCGGGCAGAAACAGGTAAACATGTTCATGCTCAAGATCGAAATACTTTTCCAGGGCCATGCCGGCCAGAACCACAATCAAGGGAGCCGGTATCATTTTCAGATATCGGTTACGAATCATCGACCATGCGATGAGTATGGCCAGTCCTGTCAGGGCGATGATTATGATTTCCGGGTTGGCTTCCATAATGCTGTGGGGAATCTCGGCGATGGTATCGAGTATCTCTTTGCTTTGGGGCTTTACTCCCAACATGACATGGCTTTGTTTAGCCATGATGATAATGCCAATGGCAGCCAGCATGCCGTGTACAGCCGAGGCAGGAAAATAGGTATTCAATCGCCCGGCTTTAAATAACCCCATGGCAATCTGAAAGATACTCGCAACCAGGATGGCGGCTAGGGTACAACGATAACCTAACATGGCATCGCCATTACCCAGGGTTTGCACCGCAGATACTATAACAACGATCAACCCGGCTGCCGGCCCATTGATGGTGACGTGGGAACCGCTGATTCTTGAAACCAGCAATCCGCCAACGACCGCTGTGATAATGCCGGACATGGGCGGGAAATTGGAGGCCATGGCAATGCCCAAACATAAGGGCAGAGCAATCAGAAAAACCAGAAAGCCAGAGATGGCATCGTAACGCCAGTTCTCTTGTAATCCGGCCCAGCCGGTTTTGGGGAGTAGGTGTGGTGTGTGTTCAGGGGTGTGTGACATGGTAAGAAACCTTAAATAGTGGGAATGCTCGACCGCCTGGCGCAAATAACAGGCCATGAGCCAGAACCGGTGTTTTTCCGCTTTTCGGGCCAGATAATGCGGGGCGATCAAGCACTTTGAGGCAGGGCAGTGGGGTTGCTAATGGTTGTAATGAACCGGTGTGGTTGAAATCAACCTTTGTCATATGTCAGAAATTGATGAACACCGACCCGTTGATGTAGTGGTTCAGCAAATGATTATGGTGGGTGGCATCATCGGTGTACTGGTTCATGTAACCGACTTCAGTGCGGAAATTAGGGTTAAACGTCCAACCTAATCCGGCGAAGGCGCGGTTTTGATCAAAACCGGATTGACCACCCCAGGGGG
>JBPCSC010000042.1:0-1372 GCA_051007495.1 Methylococcaceae bacterium
AATGTAACCCCATAGTTGAGATAACATACTTCCGCCGTTTTTTCTGAACTGGAATGTTCCTGCCAAAAATCATTGGAAGGAAATCCCAATACCACCAGACCCTGATCCCTGTATTTTTGATACAAGGCTTCCAATCCTTTGAACTGCGGCGTAAACCCACACTGACTGGCGGTATTGACGGCCAGTATCACCTTGCCTTTATACGCATCACAAAAATTGACCGTCTGCTCTCCCCGCAACGGTTTCATCTGGTAATCAAGCAGTGAGTCCGGTGCACACTCTGCCGCTTGAACAACCGCCTGACCAAACCGGCCGGTAAACAGACTTAGTACAAACAATGCTTTCATGGAATTAGACCTCTGGAAAAGAAAGAAAAGAGTGTGCCTGGATCCGTAAAATCGAAATGTTCACCCCTGTTACACTCAAAATTACTTTAAAAAACGGTTACATAAGCCCCTCGTTCAGTCGCTATTTGTGATTCAAACCAGGAGGACAGGGGTAATTCAGGCGCATGGATCCAAACATAAATAGTGCTTGCCCTGAAATTAAAATTCAAGGACACCCATAAAGGTGTTTGTGCATATCAGCCTCACACTTTTTTGACAAACCCGGATTTAAGTTTCATGGGGCCAATACCATCCACTTTACAGTCGATATCGTGGTCGCCTTCTACCAGTTTAATGTTTTTTACCTTGGTGCCCACTTTAATAACCAGAGACGACCCTTTAACATTCAAATCCTTTATCACCGTGATGGTATCCCCATCACTTAACTGGTTGCCGTTGGAATCCTTGACTATCAAAGCCCTGTCTTGCACGCCACTCTCTTCTGCTTTCCATTCATGACCACATTCAGGACAGATTAACATGACTCCGTCTTCGTAGGTGAACGTGGAGGCACAATTCGGACAATTCGGTAGATTATTCATAACTTGTTTCGCTGTATTTGCTGCTGATATTATGCCCGGAATTATACGCTACCAAATCAAAAACGAAAGACTGATTTTTATATGGATTAAAATCTTCGCATAAAACATTTAGGACTGTCTTCTGTTTATTCACGGATGGCATCCGGTCTGGCAAAACCCACCCTTCCGTTCAGTCGCGCCAGGAAGCGCAGGGAGACGCGACAAAACGTAGCCCGCATTCAGGGGCAGAAACCCTTTAAGCTGATTAGGGGTTATGAAGCAGCCTAAAAAAAGATTTATTTGAGGCAATGTTGAATATAACTAAACGACATGAACAACCGCCATCACAAAACAGTGAGCACTTGTTTATAGACAATCCGCTCCAAACCCAAAGCCACTACCGCAAAACAGGCAAGCGGATGGCCTGACCATACCGTCATTGTGCGGGCAATCCTCAGCCAGGAT
>JBPCSC010000043.1:0-1811 GCA_051007495.1 Methylococcaceae bacterium
CCCCAGTACGCTTGATCTGTATGACTACAAACCGGAACTGGCCAAACTGGCCGGGCAAGAGGTTCCGCCTTCGTTTTTGAAAGGAATCAAGACCAGCACCCAAGGCGGCGTTGGCAAGCTGTTTTATTCGCCGAAACGCTCGTGGAAACAATACGGCCAGAGCGGGGCCTGGTTTTCCGATTTGTTGCCGAATCTGGCCCAGCAAGCGGACAAGATGGCGTTCATCAAGTCCAGTACGACGGTCGGTGCCACCCACGATATTTCCATACTGAAACTCAACACCGGCGACCTGCAACCGGGACGGCCATCGTTAGGGGCCTGGATCACCTACGCACTCGGTTCTGCCAATCCGGATTTGCCGGCCTATGTGGTGTTGTACAACGGCAAGAAGGAACCCACCGGCGGATCGGTAAACTGGAGTTCTGGATTCCTGCCCGCCGTTTATCAGGGGACTGCCTTTCGCCCCGGCCCCAATCCCATTCTGAACCTGGAAAGACCTGAACTGGTGGCCGATCGTCAACAGCGCGACAACCTCGATCTGTTGGCCCGCCTCAACCGCCATCAGGGCAGCCAGCATCCTGAGGATACCGAACTACAAGCCCGGCTCAATTCTTATGAACTGGCTTACAGGATGGAATCTTCAGCCCCTGATGCGGTGAATCTCAGCAAGGAAAGTGAAGCCACCAAAGAGCTTTATGGTTTGAACGATGAAGCCAGCCGCGCTTATGGCACCAACCTGCTGCGTGCCCGGCGTTTGGTGGAACGGGGTGTGCGGTTCATACAGGTTGTGTCCGGCCCGCTTGATATTAAAGGTCAGGAACGCAACTGGGATGCTCACGAAGATCTGGATGATAACCACAGCGTGCACGCCAAGGCCGTGGACAAACCGATAGCCGGTTTGCTGGCGGATCTGGAATCGCGTGGGTTGCTGGATTCGACTCTGGTGGTATGGACATCTGAATTTTCCCGCACCCCATGGGGAGAGAGCGGCAATGGTCGAGACCACAATGCCTGGGGGTATACCCAATGGATGGCCGGTGGTGGTGTCAAGGCCGGTTATACCCTGGGGGGAACCGATGAGATTGGCGTACAGGCTCAGGGCAAGAAGGTGGACACCTACGACCTCCATGCCACCGTGCTTCAGCTTTTGGGGCTTAATCACCTGCAAACCATTTACATGCAGAAAGGCCGGGCCGAGCGTCCTACCGTGGTTTATGGGGAAGTGGTCAAGGAAATTTTGGTCTAGTGCTTTGTGGATGGTTCATGCTGAAAAAAAACTGGGCATCAGGCCTGATCCTCATCCTGGCCGGGTTTACTTCGGTAGGCCTGGCTCAGGAGTTTGAGGATGATTTCATGCAGACCGTGGAAGATACCCACAAGAGTCTGAGTTCCAATCTGGCGGTACACAGCGGCGAATCTTCGCTGACCGATGCCCGTTTGCTGGAGGGGTATTTTGCCGAAATCGAAACCCACTTCGTGCAAAGAGGAGATGCCCCGGATGGCGTCTCTCTGTCCCACAAGAGCCAGGAACTGGTGAGTCAGATCCTGAACAGTGTGGCGGCCAACGATTTCGACACCGCATCAAAGGCCTCGGCGGAACTGGGCAGAACCTGCAAAGAATGCCACCGGCTTTACAAACAGGATTAACCCAATCCCTATGCCATAAAGATTTCCGCGTAGCGACTTATTTTTAATTCAATCCAACTTGGAGGAGTCATTCCATGAATCGTGTGTTATTGGCGGGTCTTGTAGCGGGTCTGGTTAGCCTTCCCGTTGCTGCCACCTTGAAACAGGGAGACCCTGCCCCCGAC
>JBPCSC010000044.1:0-8471 GCA_051007495.1 Methylococcaceae bacterium
TTTCAGTTCTATAACGGAGAACGTCCGCATCAGGCTCTTTCCTACCAAACGCCTGGCCAGGTCTATGCCGCAGGTCAAGGCGGTGGAGCCAGGATAGCCAACCCGTTTGCTATCCACAGGGGAACCGGGACAGCAGACGCACTGCTGTAAGTCAGAAACCTAACTTATTTATAAGAGATTTTTGTCTGGACTTGGGGGTCCACTTTAAGTCTTACAAAGAAGAAATCAAGTTTGCCAATACGCTTCAAGAAGACTTAAGAAGAGAACGCTCACAATTCTTTACTCAAACGCTAAAAGAAGTCATTCAAACTATGAAGGGTGCTGAAATTGCCAAAGATGTTTCTGCGAAATGGATTCAAGATTTGGTTGAAAGTTATACAAAAAGCATTGATTTAAGCAGCGATCTTGCTAAAACACATGTCGTTGAAATTCTAAGTATCTTAACATCTGAGACCAAGCGTGAAGCGGCAGAAGCTAAATTAGATGACATCAGCCCAAAAAGCGATGCCAAATAAAATCGCGGAATATATTGTTTTTCAAACACTCAAACGATGCAGGGCAGAAATGGTTCAAGATTTTTTGGATCATAAGCCTGAAATATATGCTCCTTCATATAAGCATGAAAATAGTCCTGCGCTGTTAAAGCTTTCGCGTGAAAAATATTTAATGACTTGGTTATACTCACATAACTGTGTATATAAACAATCATGTTCGCAGGCATGACGGCATGATTTTAACCGGTTTAAACGTTTGAAATTTAAGGGTAAGCAGTGTTTTCAATTTAGGCTCATATTCCTCGGTTCCTGCTTTTGCAAGACAGTTCTGAATGGCTTCCTTAAACTGATCATAATTCTCGTAATATCTCGAATACAGGCATTCCTTTTTTACGAACTTCCATAATCGCTCAATCAAATTCAGATTGGGCGAATAGGACGGTAAAAAAAGCAGTTCTATACCCAGTTTTTCCGCTTGTTCCTTTACTATTTTTGCGTGTTGATATCTCGCGTTATCCAGCACTACAGTAACCGGAACCTGAAATCCAATGGCTGCAATAGCCATCAGTAACTCACATACACTGTCCGCGTTGATGTACGTATCATTTGTCACTGTTATCAGTCGGTGAGTTCTCGCACATAGTGCACTCAGAACATTAAATCGTTTACGCCCGGACGGTGAAGAAACAAAAAAGCGTGATGCACACCATAAATACCCCAGAAACGCAGCCCATACAAAGTGTGAGGCATCTGCAAAAAATACCTCTCTACGGCCTTCTCTCATCTCTTCCAGGCGTGGTTCAAGCTTGTTTTGCTTGAAGTCTTCCTGTTCTTTCTGGCGTTCTGGGTCGTTTTGCTGAACCGGGATAGAGCCCGTTTTATACCGTCTGAAACTGAGATGTTTCTTAAGAAAACGCCCCACCGCAGTATTGCTCAAATGGATGCCGGTGAGTTCGCCAATACGATGTCTGGCTTCATTGATCGTGGCAGGGGGATTGCCATTAAAATCAGCGGCTATTTTGTCGATATGCTGTACCAGAACGCTTTCCTGTGCATGGAATTTAACGATCATTAATCGCTCCAGTCCGCCCTCTTTATACTCGCGGAGATAACGTACCAGAGTGGCGCGACTCCCTATATCGCAGAGGTCACAAATGAGATGATGAGGCACTCCCAGTGATTTGTAATATAAAACCTCCATCTTTTGACGAACGCGTGGGTGTTCATGATTTTTTTTTGTAAAAAAGTAATTGGTCGACTTGTGCAGGCGTAAACTCTATATTGATCATGATGTATAACCTATCTGAAATGGTGTGATTGCGGGCGGATGGTTAATTATACTTTAAATTTTAATTTTTGTTTTATTTTGTGATTTTTTTAGTATAGGTTCGCATTGGCTGATATTCGACAACATTGTTCGACACTGCCCCGAAAGTGAACGCCAAGAAGCCGAGATTCTGTTTAGCAAGGCGTTTTTGAAGCTCCTCAAAAATTGGATTGAAATAAATGAGTTGCAACTATTTCAATCAAGGCTGGGTTTTCAGTTGATTGAAGATATGCAGATTGTTCTAAAGAAATTCATTGAAACCGGTGAAAAATCTGATGCTATGCGGAATAAACTGCTACTTGCAATGGAAAAAAATAATAGATTATTTGACAGAGAAATAGGCAAAGCAAGAGGAGAGTAATTATGAGTAGTTTAGGTGTTGGTGAAGCTATAGGCGGTGTTGCTCAAGGTGCGGGAAATGCTGCATTGGGTGCTGGAATGGCAGCACAAGGAGCGGGACAAGCTGTAAGCGGCATTGCTCAAGGTGCAGGAGTCGCATTAGCGAAGTTGGGCGATGTTTTAGTTTCCCCTGTCAATATGTTGTGTGACTGGGCGAAGGAACCGTTGAAAGGTGCTGAACATGAGCGCATGGAGAAATCAAAAGACCGAGATTTTCAACGGGAAATAGAACGCGAAACCGAAGTTGTACGTATTATTTCGGAAATTGAACAGTTAAAAAAGGATAAAGAATTTGAACGAATGAAGGATGTTTCAGATGCCATGATGCGCTATCAAAAAGAATTAACTCGTGTCAATGTGGAAGCCGTTGAAGCGATTGGCTGTATGCGAATTGAATTGCAGAAAAAAGCCTATGAGCTTATCTATGAAAAAACTCAGCAATATGCAGAATTACAAAATTGGGCTATCCAACAAGCGCAGGATCAGTTAAGTAAAATTGATAATGACTCATCAATGGCGGAAACGACGAAAAGCATTCTTAGAAATTCTGTTGATAAAAAACTAGCTGGCGTTATAGACAATGCTACACGGTTTATTGAACAATTGAATGAAGATATGCAACTGATTAGCAAGGACATCAATATCATTACTTCTAGTGGGCAAAAATTCATTGAGCGCCATTTATCACAATTTCAACTCATTGGTTTTTCAAATGAATCTGTTTCAGCATTAGGAGCTAATGGCAATGAGCCTGAAATGCTGCCTTACCGTCAGGTGACATAAACGGGAATGAGCTTTTATGGAATATGAATGGGATGAAAACAAGGAAGTAACCAATTTGTCCAAACACGGCGTTTCCTTTGCTGAGGCAAAAACGGTTTTTGATGATCCGTTATACGTCGATTTCTACGATCCAGACCATTCTTACGGAGAACATCGTTTTATCCTGTTAGGCGAATCAGCACAGGGCAGGTTATTGTTCGTTTCTTATATGGAGCGTAACAATCTCATCCGGTTGATTAGCGCAAGAGAAGCAACACTATCGGAGCGGAAAGCGTATGAGCAAAATTGAAGCAGAAGACGAGTTACGGCCAGAGTACGATGTGCAAAGTTTGCAAGTCAGGAAGTTAGGTCCTGGGCGCAAAAAATTCTGCGATACGGTTCGTTTGGAGCCTGACATCATTGCTGCGTTTCCAAATGCAGAGGCCGTCAACGAGGCGCTACGATATTTAATCGAGGTAGCCAAGCGTTCAACCAGCCTAACCCAGCACTCCAGCGGACACCGCTAACGCTCCGCCGCTGAGCTTTAACGTTAGACCACGCAATCTTCTTGGCATAGAGACCATGAACCTGGAACAGCACATCGAAGAAATCCGCGCAGGCATCAAAGCCGGTCGCTTTGCCAACGAAGCGTCGGTGTCACAAGGCATAGTGCTCCGCATCTTGCGTGCTCTTTCGTGGTCGACTTATGACACTCAGATCGTATGTCCTATACTCGCTGGAGGGAAGGCGGGTTGACTATGCATTGTGCCACCCTCCGGGAAAACCCATTGCGTTCATTGAGGTGAAGCAAATTGGGCAGAGCGAAGGTGCAGAAAGGCAACTCTTTGAGTATGCGTTCCATGTTGGCGTACCCCTTGCCATCCTGACCGATGGTCAGGAATGGAATTTCTTCTTGCCCGGCGAGCAAGGCGACTACGGTGAACGTCGGGTGTATAAGCTTGATATCGTGGAACGCGACATCGCGGAGTGTGTGTCGCGCCTAAGCCGCTATCTCAAGTATGACGCTATCGTTTCGGGCGCAGCGATCGAGGCCGCACGCGAGGACTATCGTAATGTCTCACGCGACAGACAGATGAAGGCCACATTGCCGAAAGCCTGGGCCAAGCTCGTTGAAGAAGAAGATGAATTGTTACTGGAACTCGTGGCCGACCGTGTTGAAAGTCTCTGTGGATTCAAACCAGGCCCTGATACGGTTGCGCGCTTTCTAAAAGACCATATTTTTTCGCGGACGCCGAGTGCTGCGACGCAACCACCGCGTCCGACAGTTCCACCCCCAACCCCAGTGGTATCGGTGGGGAGTCCAGTCGGGGCTGTAGGCTATGTCATCAACGGACAACGTTACCCAGCGAGGAATGCCCGCGATGTAATGGTATCTGTGTTTGAAGCTCTGTCACAACGTGATGCCACTTTTCTTGAACGGTTTGCGGCTCTACCAAAGCACGGTCGTACACGGCGCTATCTTGCTCGAAGCCCAGAAGAGCTTTATCCCGGCCGCCCTGATCTGTCCCGCGAACACTCCACAAAACTAAGTTCTGGGTGGTGGCTTGGAATCAACGTAAGCCGAGCTGCGATAGAGCGCATTATCGAAATGGCTTGTGAAGTTGCCCGGATAGAAATCCGCCCCAGATGCGCATCCGCCGCTTCAAACCAGGAGAAGAGCCAGCACTCTTGGAGATCTACCATTCGGCAATTCATCTCATCGCGAGCCGAGACTACACACAAGAGCAAGTCAATGCTTGGGCTCCTGCGTCTTTGGACGAAGAACTCTGGGTGAGGCGAATTCGCGGAATCAATCCGTTTGTTGCTGAATTGGAGGGAGCACTGGTCGGCTATGCAGATATCCAGGATAGCGGGTACATCGACCACTTCTTTGTATCCGGTCGACACCCTCGGCAAGGTATCGGCAGGTCGCTCATGGAGGTTCTTGAATCCGAGGCAAAGCATCTTGGAGTCACCGAACTCACCTCGGACGTCAGCAGAACAGCCCAACCCTTCTTTGCGCGGTTTGGGTTTCAAATCGTCGAACAACGAATGCCCGTCGTCCGCGGCATTGAGGTTCCCAATGCACGCATGTGCAAGTTCCTCTGAGGCACTTCAACTGAGGTCTAACCCTTCGCTCAAGCGGAGCACCAACGGCAAGCCGTCGTCGCCCGCTTAGCTCAAACGTTAGGCATCACAATCTGAACCCCCCTGCAATGTTAATAATATCATGAATACCAAAACTGGAATTGCGATAGAGACCTTCCTATACTACCAATGGATAGAGGAAGATGATGATGGCTTAAATTTGGTAATAATGACTAGCCGCAGGAATGAAATTGAAATTAAGTTCAAAGAACAGATGGCAGAGATACAGGAATTATCTATTGACGAGAATGGTGTAGGCTACTACCTAGTCAATGATCTAGTTTTAAACTGGAACAAAGTTTACACACCCCCAACCGAAAAGGACTTTTAAATATGATTGCGGCTATTGCAATTGATTTAGGTTCACCAGTGTAACTGACAAAGGGCAATAAGACCTCTAATTGACAAAAGCGCAATATTATCAATATTTTGACGAGCATTACAAGCCAATCTCAATAAGTTAACCTGATTAGTCATGAAGCTCAGCAAGGAGTGGCCGATAGGCTTTCGTCGCGAGGGCTTCACCTATGAATGCTATGTTGCAAGGCTGAGCAGACTGATGCATTTTGGGTGCTTGGCTGAGCTTGGTGCGTAATCAGGATAGTTAATGCTTACAAAGTCAATTGCGTCTATCACGGTAGTATGCCTAACTTGGCGGTCAACCGGACTCCAAACATGCTGGCACCATTTCATTCTGCCAGCATGTTTTCCGCCGGTTACCCAAACGTTAGCTGCTACAAATCCACGAAGAGATGTCGTTTGGAAAATAATCGTTATGAGATTTTGAAGATGGATGAATTGGTACAGAGAGATTTATTCGGTGAAATTGAATTGCCAACAATTACAATTGATGAGTCAGCAGCACGCTTAGGAGTATCTACTGCAACAATTCGAAATTGGATCAAAACAAATTACCTGGAACAAGCAGGTAGAGGTAGGGTTACACTAGGTTCATTGAAGCAGTTCGAGTCGGAGATTTCCGGCAAGGAAAAACTAAACCAACGCGCCAATAAATCTCTAAAAGATTCACACGATCACGAAAAAACTACTTCCCAATTTCTTGGGAAGATTTCGGGATCTGATAATGTGTCGGAAAAGACTGGCATAGAATATGAGGAAAGCTTATCAGACTCTTACCGGAACAAAGAAGGCATCTACTACACACCAAGCACAGTAGTCAGAGACCTTTTTTCAACCCGTGATGAAGAAATATCATATTCCACATTTTGTGATCCATGCTGTGGTTCAGGTAACTTCGTTGTTCGTGCAATAGAGTTAGGGTTTAGGCCAGAACATATATATGGATACGACATTGATCCGATTGCGGTAGAAATCACAAAGGCACGAATTTACAAAGCCACAGGATACGAAAGCAAAAATATACAAGTTGCCAACTTCTTGAAAATAGCGTCCAAGAAAGAAGCGGCAAAATTTGACTGCATTTACACAAATCCGCCGTGGGGCAAAAAGATTGCAAAGGAGGAAAGAGCGTTACTCGGATCAATGCTCGGGGCAGGAACCAGTGTAGATACCTGTTCACTTTTCTTCTTCGCCTGCATAAGAAGCCTTAAGGAAAATGGGGCACTTGGATTGCTATTGCCAGAAGCATTTTTTAACATCGCAACTTTTGAAGATGCGCGGATCAAGGTGCTACAGTTTTCGATTGAGCGGCTAATAGACTATGAAAAAGCATTCAAGGGTCTTGTAACAAAAGCACAGGCTATCGTTCTAAGGAACATAGTTTCTAAGCACACCCCAAGGATTTCATGCGAGGTTAATGGCGCAACCTGCAAAAGATCAACTGACTCATTTAGATATAATCCAAAATCAATTTTGAATTTTTATTGCGATGATGAAGATGCAGCTACATTACAACACATACTGTTGATCCCATATATCACGTTAGACAACAAAGCATCGTGGGGCTTGGGGATTGTTACCGGAAATAACAATAAGTTTGTTAAGCCAACTCACGAAAAAGGCTATATCCCTGTTTATAAAGGAGCTGATATTCAGACAGATGGGTTGAAAGAATGCAGCAGTTTTATTCCTTCCAATATGAGTCTATATCAACAGGTGGCCCCGCTTAGGCTATATCAAGCAAAGGAAAAGCTAGTATATAAGTTTATTTCATCAAAACTTTGTTTTTTCTACGATGATGAGCAGCGTTTTTTTCTAAACAGCGCTAACATGCTCATGCCGGATGAATCCTTCCCAGTCTCAACCAAGGTTGTTGCAGAACTCTTGAGTAGTGATTTCATGAATTGGGTGTTTTCGCGAATTTTCAATACACACAAAATCCTAAGAGGCGATTTAGAGTCGCTACCGATTCATAGTCAGTTTCTCAAAGATGTAACCAGGTTCGATGAGGAAGACTATTTAACAAAACTCTCAATAGCGAAGAGCGAGAATGGAACTTACAGAATTAAAAGATAGAATAGTTGCCACATTTTCTGGCACAGAAAATGACCTAGCGGATGTGTTGGCTATGGTTGAACAGGATCAGTCTGTATTTCCTTTCAACGAATACGAGCATCTAATATGCAACCTAATTGACAAAGGCGGAATGAGTTATGATCAGTATATTGAAATAAGAACAGAATATATCAGTGAAAACCCGCATTTGTGGATATTTGAAATATCTGCCCCTAGAGGGTTCGGAGAAAAATTTGCATAAACCTATGTACAGGGTAAGTGCTCAAAATTGAAAAAGCCTTCAAAGAAATTAGACGCGAATTACTCAGGTGAATACGATCTTTGGCTAGACGGAATAACTATTGAAGTAAAGGCGTCGCGGGCCGTAGATAGTGATAGCGATGAGCCTCTCTATATGAAGGCACTATCTAGGCACACAAAGAAACGCTTTTTAATGAATTTTCAGCAATTAAAGCCACAGTGCTGCGATGTTTTTATTTGGGTTGCTGTATTTCGCGATGAAATCGTCCTATGGATAATGAGTTCAGATGAAGTTTTAAATCATCCCCTTTATTCAAAGGGTCAGCATCGAGGAAATAAAGGAAACGAAGGTCAGCTTCATGTAAAGGATGACAATGTGAGCCAATTGGCCAAGTTTGAATTGAAGGATGATAACATTGAAAAAGCAATCCGTGATGCAGCAAAAAGGAAAAGCAGCTAACAAGGTGCTCCATTGCCGCCGGTGAGCTTGGTCGTTAGCAGCGAAACAAAAGGACACCCACTTTATTTCGCCAGGATCGGGTCGAGGCAACGGGATTGCGCCCGTTACCCCTCCCACACCACCGGACATGCGGTTTTCCGCATCCGGCGGTTGGAGCCAGCGGTTTTAACCGCCCGGAGGTTGCCCTCCGTCAACACAACTTGCT
>JBPCSC010000045.1:0-18208 GCA_051007495.1 Methylococcaceae bacterium
GAGTTGGGTGAAGTCCTGGGCACTGCGGGATTTGGGGGCGTAATAGCGTATGGGTTTGCCAGCGGCTAAGGATTCGGCCAGTCGGATGTCGTTACGGATGCCGGGCAAAATGCGGGCAGCACCGAATTCGTTGCCGACTTGACCGTTGACGGTTCGGTGCAGGCGTATGTGTTCGGCGGATAAGGTGGGGAGAAACCCTAAAATTTTGAGATTGCGGTTTTGTCGGGTCATGATTTTGAACAATAGCCGTACCAATTGCCTCATGCTTTCTACCGAGATGTGATGGGGTACATAAGGCACTAATACCCGGTTGGCGGCCATGAGTGCGTTAATCAGCAAAATATCCAGTGAGGGCGGGGTGTCTATGATGATGAGGTCAAACCGTTCGGCCAAACCTTCAGATTCAATGGCATCCCTCAGGCGATATTCGTTACGTTCACAAAGGCCGTGGTCGAACCGGGTATCGGCGGGTGTCCTCCACAGATTGTCGAATGCGGTCGGCCGGATGGATTGGCTCAGACGGGTTTGCGGGTGGGTAAATAGTTGATGGACGTTAGGTTCACCGGCTGTGTATTTCAGCCCCAAGGCTATGGCGCAGTGCCCTTGTGAGTCCAGATCAATCAACAGGGTTTTGTGGCCTGCGTGCGCCAGTTCTGCCGCGAGATTGACTGAAACCGTGGTTTTGCCAGTGCCGCCTTTGCGATTGGATACTGCGATGATGTGCATGAAGCCGATTCTGCCTGCCACTTAAAACAGCACGATATGCGAGCCATCGGGGTGGGTATCGTGCTGATGACGATTTTCTTCCCGTTCATAATCCTGGCGCAGACATTCGAGTTGAGCCAGCAAACGGTCGGCCTGGTCAGCGGTTAGTGCGTCCCGCTCCACTAATTGAGTCATGCGATCGGATAATTCGTTACGTTTGTTGAGGGTGGTTTGCATACGCTCCACGGCCTGCCTGACCACATCCTGAAACTGAATGTCAGCCAGTACCGCGATGATTTCGGTGGCGAAGGCAGCGTTGCACTCGGTCATTTCGGTCATCAGATTTTTATGAAACTGCTGCGCCTCGCCATACCCTTCTATCAGTTTATGGATGATTTTCAGAGCATCGTGGGCTTCTTGAGCATCGGCTTCGGCTTCTTTGCGGTAATCCTGATCGAAGCCTGATTCTATGGTTTTGCGGGCATCGATCATGGCGGTTTCGATTTCCTGGGCTACGCTGGCGGCGGTGCGGGCCAGTTTGCGCACTTCATCAGCAACCACCGCGAACCCGCGACCGGATTCCCCGGCCCTGGCGGCTTCTATTGCGGCGTTGAGTGCCAGGAGGTTAGTCTGCTCGGCAATCTGGGTAATCATGCCCACTTTGCCGGTCATGGATTGAATCCGTTCGGTAAGATTGCCGATTTTCTTTTGATCGGTTTGTAAGCGATCTTTAAGTTTCACCACCAGTTGGCTGGTTGAGGAAGAACGTTTGATGACTTCCTGTTCCAGGTCGTCGGAGTTGTAGCGGGCCTTTTCCAGATGATCCACCAACTGATTGGCGGTTTTGGCCAGTGTGCCTACCCGGTCGATGATTTGATGGGAAGCGCGTTCGGTGTGCTCGACGATGCGATCCAGTTGAGGGTTCAGGGTGTCATCGAAAGTCAGAAAATTTCTGATGAAGCGGTCCTGGTTTTTGGAGGTTGCCTGTGTTTGCTCCTTGAGGGCGCATTGCTCACCCAGTCGCAGCGAAAGCAAGTCCAAGCGTGCGCTAAAACTGGAAACCTTAGACCAGATCATCAGTGCTGTCAGAGAGAGTACGGCGAAAGCCCCGGCGCGTTGCAGGATACCTCCTGTGTCAAGCAAGCCGGTGTACAGGGCCGCTTCAGAGCAGAGCAGCATAACGGCCAGCAGCACACGACTGCGTAATGCTGAAAATGCTTGCTCGATGGTGAATTCCGGATCCGCTGAGTAATTCATTTTTGACCTCGTCCAGGGTTCATGCGCCAGGCAATATCTGTTTGATGACCTTGAGCAGGTCGGTACCGGATACCGGTTTGGTGATCCAGCCTGTCGCACCCAGTTTTTTGGCTTCATCACGCTTGGCCGTTTGATTTTCAGTGCTGAAGACGAGTATGGGGGTGAATTTTAGTTGAGTGCGAACCAGACGGATGAAATCCAGACCGTTCATTTCCGGCATGTTGATGTCGGTGATGATTAAATCGGGTTTGAACCCACTTTTAACCCTATCCATGGCGTGCTGGCCGTTGGTGGCGGTTTCCACCCGAAACCCCGATATTTCCATAATTTGTTTCATGCTGGACAACATGACCTGAGAATCATCAATCAGGAATATGATTTTTGACATGGCGAAAAACTCCTTGCTAGGAAGACAGAATATGACGCAGCCACGAGGCCAGTGATTCATCGGCGGGCCAGGCTGAAAAGCGCGGTTTTGCGGCCATCAACACCTGTACGCAGGCCGCATTGATATGGACACAGGCAGACAGATCCAGCCGGCCCTCAGGGTGAGATTGCACCCATTGCAGTAAACTTTCTGCCTCTTCCACTTCGATAAATCCGCCCAGAATGGCGGTATTGTTTTGGTATTCGATAGCCATTAAAGCAGTGCTCTAGGGTTTAGCACCATCAAAACAGAGCCATCCCCCAAAAGGGCAGAACCGGAGTAGCTATCCAGGCTGGCCAGTTCGCCGGGTAAGGGTTTGAGTATCACATCCACGACCTCATGAAATTCATCCACCATCAAGCCTATCGGTTCGTTGCCCACCCGTACTACCAGAGCGGCGATTTCATCGTCTGCGTTCGGTAGGGGTGGAGCGTTTATAGCCAGAAGTTCGTTTAAAGCCAGCAAAGGAATGATGCGCCCCCGAAGAACCGTGGTGTTTCTGTGCTTGATGGTGTGTATGGCATTTTGGGGCAGGCGCAGGGTTTCGACGATTGAATCCATGGGAACGCCGAAAATCTGGCCGTCTGATTCGACAATCATGACGTTGGTGACCGCCATGGACAAAGGCAAAGACAGGCGCAGAGCCGTGCCTTTGCCGATCTGGCTGGATAAGGCCACCGTGCCGCCTGCTTTGTCGATGGCGTTGTGTACCACATCCATACCGACTCCACGCCCGGATAAGTCGGTGACGTACTCTGCGGTAGAGAAACCGGCAGTGAATATCAGATCAATCGCATCCTGGTCGCTGATCAGTTCAAGCTGGGTTTCGTCAATCAGGCCTTTTTCATACGCCTTGCGCTTGATGACGGAAGGGTCTATGCCGCGTCCGTCGTCGGTGATTTCGATCAATACACGATCTGATTCCTGTGCGGCACGGATAAGCAGGCGACCGGTGCGCGGTTTTCCGGCGGCCATGCGTTCAGCGGGGGATTCCAGCCCGTGATCCATGCTGTTACGCAGTATGTGTATCAGCGGTTCAGCCAGGGATTCGACGATATTTTTGTCGGCTTCTGTATCTTCGCCTTCCAGTATCAGATCAACTTCTTTGCCCAGTTTTCTGGCCAGATCGCGTACCAAACGCGGAAACCGCTTGAAGATAAAGGAAATGGGCATCATGCGTACCTGCATGATGGCATCCTGCATTTCTTCGGCGATACGGTTAATGACGGCATATTGGGTTTTGATGTCCCGCGACAACTCACGGACGCCATATTGGTTTTCGGCCCGGTTGGCGAGGTAGGGCAGGCTGTTTTTGGCCACAATCATTTCACCGATGAGGCTCATCAGTCGGTCGATTTTGGCCGACTCCACCTTGAGCACCTTGCTGTTGGCATGATCCTCCCGCAGGGTGTTGATCCGTGGTTCTTGTGGCAGATGGGGCGTGACATCAAACCCGGTGAAATCATCCATTTCAGGCAGGGCTTCTTCTTCAGGCAAGGCTTCGGTCAAGCCCGTGCCGGTTTCCATTTGTGCTTCTGGTTTTGTTTCTGTTTCTGTTTCTGTTTCTTCCACGCCGCCTTCCAGACGGACATTCAACCAGTGGCGCAGAGGCTGGGCGGAGTGGGTGTGCAGTGACAGGGCCAGAGTCGCGTCGAGTGCGTCTGTGGCTTCTCCCAAGTGTTGGAGACAGGCTTTTACCGTGGTGGCGACTGATTTAAGCCGCCCACTCAGCCACTCACCCTGATCGGGTAACGCCAGGATGTCACGCTGTATTGCCAATACCTGTTCGATTTGTTCCCGGTTGGCGGTTTGCGGGGTGGGTTCCGGGGGAGGTGCTGCGTCCTCTTGAGTGGGGGTGAGGTCGGTGAAATCAGGGCAGGTCAGGGTGTCCAGAGCCACAATCAAACGCCGCAGCACGGCCACGTCGTCTGGGCGGGTTTCCAGTACGGCCAGAATCCAGCGTAAATCAGAAGACAGCCACAATTCGGGTGCGGAGAGTTCCAGTAATGTGCGGGCCGATATTTCCAGGCCTTCACGGTCGCCGGAATCCAGTAGTTCGAGTGCCTCGCTGACAAAATCACCGTATACAGGCCCTCCGTTTGGGTGACCCTGAGGGATGATCAAATGCAGGGGTTCTACTTCGGTAACACGAATGTGTTCCGGGGTGTAACGAAAATGCTCGGTGATCGTCTGGCGTGTGGCGGTGGTCAGAATGTGGAAATCAAGCTGACAGCGGTAGCAGTCCAGTTCGGCCAAACGCGGCCATTCTTGCCGTGCTTTGGCCGTTCCAAACAGCTGCTCAGGTATTTGGCGGGCCTGATGGAAAGGGTCTTCACCCTGGTAGAAACAGTTTTCGTCCGGGCGATACGCAATGAGAAACAGCGGCAAACCCGCCTCGGTCGCATGCCAAGCCGCCAGGCGGCAGGATTCCGGTACTTGCGCGAGATCCAGCACAGGCAGTTCAGGCCGATCGGCGGTGGGTGTGGCGGGCGTGTCTTCTGTTGGGGCGGCAGGCGGGATTAAAGCCCTCAGGCTACGGGCCAGTTCATCCGAGGTGGAGGCGTGGAGGCTGGCACTGGTTCCGGTGTGTTCGATTTCATCTATTAACTGAAGGACAAAATCCATGGCATCCAGCAGGCAATCGGCCAGTGCTTGTGAATACCGCACCTGCCCCTCACGCACGGCATCCATTAAATCTTCCCCGGCATGCAGTACACGGGTCATTTCAGGAAATTCAAACAGACCGCTATTCCCTTTGAGGGTATGTACGTAGCGGAACAATTCCGTCATGAGTTCGCTGCTGTCGGGTTGGGTTTCCAGTTCCAGCAGACGAGTCCCTATGTCTTGTAGCAGGTCGCGGGCTTCCTGTATGAATTGCTGCAACAGGGGATTCACGGCACCAGGCCTCCCATACCCAATAACAAACGGCTATGGAGGAGCAGATCGTCGGGTTTTATGGGTTTGACCATATAGAAATTGGCTCCGGCTTCAAAAGCCTTGTGTTTATCGCCGGACTCGGATTCGGTGGATATCATGATGGCCGGTGCCTGGGGAATATCCCGGGTGCGTAATTCGCGCAGAAAACCATATCCATCCTGTTTGGGCATATTGACATCAACCAGATACAAATCAAACGGGGTACTCAAGGCTTTTTCCATGGCCTCTATGCCATTTATGGCTTCTACCACCAAAAAACCGGCACCTTCCAGTATTTGTCGGTGGTACATACGCACGGTTGCGGCATCATCAATCACCAATATATTTTTGATAGGGTGGGTTGCAGGGTTGTTCATGCTGTCTCCGGTTTCTGATAAACGATGGCCTCAGGAAATTTGCGCACCCGGAATAAGGATGTGATGCGACTCATGGATTCTGAATGACCCAGACAGACATAACCTCCGGGATTCAGCGCGTCATAAAAAACTTCTGCTGCCTTGCGCCTGGATAAATCATCGAAATAAATCAGAAGATTACGGCAGAATATAATGTCGAAATGATGGTAATTCCAGGTATCTGCCGGGTTGGCGAGGTTGACCCGGGTGAATTCCACCGAGGCTCTGAAGTCTTCGCTGATCAGGTATTCACCGTTAGGCAACTGGGTGAAGTACCTGTGTAACAAGGACGCAGGCAGGTTCTGGATGGAGCGGGTCGTATACCGCCCGGCCCTGGCCCTGGCCAGAATTTCAGTGTCGATATCTGATGAAATCAATTCAATATCCCACTCGTTAATGAGGGGCCAAAACTCGGAGAGGTATAAGGCTATGGAATAAGGCTCTTCACCCGAGGAAGATGGAATTGACCATATCCGTATGATTTCGCCCGGAGGTTTGCGGGCGACGATTTCCGGCAGTATGGATTTAACCAGACATTTCAACTGATACTCTTCCCTAAAGAAATAGGTTTCATTGACGGTCATGAGATTGGTGAGTATCTGCAATTCTTCACCTGATACCTGAAAACGCAGCAGAGTAAAGTAATTGCGAAACGTGCCAGACCCGGTAAGCCGAATACGCTCAAGCAAACGTTTATCAACGAAATAACGTTTGGAATCCTCAAACTGTATGCCGGTTTTCCTGTAAAAAAATTCCTTAAACTTTTGAAACTCCTCAAAGCTGATCGGTATGTCGCTCAAGGATTACGCCTCCTGTATGCGTTTAAGGGCCAGGCTGCTGGCAAACGCGATATAGGGTTCATCAGGAAAACGCTGTTTGAGTGCCTGCAAGGACTCACGCGACTCAATAGTGCCCACTTCACCGAGCAGGTCAACGGCGGTAGCGCACACATTGACGTGGGCGTCGCCGCGTATGACCTCAATCAGCCAGCGTTCTACATCCGGGTGACGGAGTGAGTCGAGGATGTTGACGGAGAAGATACGCACATCCGGGTCGGGATCGCTCAAAAGGCTGGCCATGATCGGTGCCAAGGCATCGGGCAGATTTCTCATGGCATCTATCGCTTCGTTACGCAGCGCAGCGTCTTCAGACCGCAGGCACTCGACCAGACCGGCCACAGCGACAGTGTTGCCGATTTCAGCCAGGCTGGTCAGCAGGGCCTCGCGTACCGAGGTGTCTGTTTCCTGCTGCAGATGGGCTACCAATTCGTGGGCGGCATCGGGAAACGCCGACAGACCCCGGGCCGCCCAGCGGCGGGCTGAAGGGGTGGGGTCGGACAGTGTGGTGAGCAGGTCGGCCCGCTCGCCAGACTGAACCGTAGCCAAAACGGTTTCGGGTAAAGGTGTATTGCGTTTGATAATGGCCATGATGAAGCTAATCCTGATGTTAGGTACGCGCCCAACTGAGCAATTGAGCGGCAATTTTTTCCATGGGCAGCACCAGGTTGGCACCACCCCGTTCGATCAGTTCTTTGGGCATACCGAAAACGACGGCTGAATCTTCGGATTCAGCGATGGTACGGCCTCCTTGCTTTTTGATGTCCGTGAAGGCTTCGGCACCATCGTGACCCATGCCGGTGAGCATGACCCCTATCAGATGGCGGGCATCGCAATGTTGCAGGGCGGAGCGTCCGAGTATCTCCACAGAAGGATGCCAGAGATGTTGGGCTGATTCGGGGCGGGGGATTACCATCAATCGGCCCTCTCTCAGGCTGATGGTCGTGTCGGCCCCGCCTTTGGCGATGTAGACATGACCGGGATTGATCGGCATCGGGCGACTGGCTTCTACCACCGACAAATCACATAAATTGTTCATGCGGTTGGCAAATGGCCCGGTAAAAAACGGCGGCATGTGTTGGGCCACGATGATGGGAAAGGGATAATTGGCCGGTAAGTGTGTGAGGATGTTTTCCAGTGTGCCAGGGCCGCCGGTGGACACACCGATGAGCACCAAACCGCTGACTTCGCCAGTGTGCGGTCGGGCTGCGGATGGGCGCAGGGCCGTGCGGTCTTGTTCCAGTCGGGTTGACAGGCTACGGGCGGTGTGCGTTACCGGTTTGATTTTGGCTCTGGCGGCCCAGCGCACTTTGCTGATGAGTTCGTTTTTGATCTCATCAATGGAGAGTGAAATGGTTCCGCCCGGTTTGGCAATGTAATCCACAGCCCCCAGAGCCAATGCCTCAAAAGTGGCTAAAGCTCCTTTTTCGGTCAGGGACGACACCATCACCACCGCAACCGGTCGTGAAGTCATGATGTGGGAGAGGGCGGTCAGCCCATCCATCTCCGGCATGTTGATATCTAAAGTGATGACATCCGGTTTGAATTCCAGATTTTCAGTCATGGCTTCCTTGCCATTGCGGGCTTGACGCACAATGAAGCCGCTTTCTTCTTCAAATATCTGCGTCAGTTGTCGGCGCATGAGCGCGGAATCATCGACGATGAGTAACTTGATGGCCATAGTCGGTATCTACTCGTCAGGCGTGTATCAGCGAAGTCAGCGCGGCCGTATCACCGTCATCAATCAGATGGCTGGGTTCGATTATCTGGATCATGCGTTTTTGTTTTTCCAGATTGGCGACTCGTCCCAATAACCGGGACTGGCCATCGGATAATCGGGGAGAGGCACTGATGGCGTGCCGGGGAATTTTAAGTACACCGGTGACGGCATCGACGATCAGACCGGTGCGTACGCCCCGCAGTTGAAACACCATGATGCGCTGGCGATCGTTGCGCTCGATGGTCGGTAGGTTCAGTCGTTTGCGTTGGTCTATCACCGGCAGCACCGCGCCGCGCAGGTTGATGACACCCTCAATAAAATCCGGTGATTTAGGGACGTGGGTGAGTTCCTCTGGCACTCGGACGATTTCCTGTACGCTGTCTATGGGTACTCCAAATTCACCGCTGGCCAACTGGAAAACCACCACTTGTTCCTCATCTTCAGTGTCGGTCGTTTCATCATCCGTGTCAGTGGGGGACGGGTTCTGATGGGCCGCCGATGTCAAAGCCCCTTTGACTGCGGAATGACGAAACAGGTTTTCGGTAGAGATGATGGACACCAGCCGTTGATCGCCTTGCAGGCGGCAGATTTGACCGATGTCGGAGAGATCACCCTCCCTGGCCAGAAGCGCGGGCATGGACTCCACGCGGTTCAGGGGCACTCTTAGCACTTCCGACACGCTGTCTGTGACCAGACCCACCGACTGACTGCCTAGCGTGATGACCACGATACGGCTTTTCTCGTCCAAAGCACGAGAGGGCAAATGGAACAGACACCTGAGGGACACCAAAGGCAACATGCGTTCACGCAAGGTCATCAGGCCCAGTACGTGCGGCAAGGTGTTGGGGATGTGCACGATGGTGTCAGGAATTTGCACAATCTCGCTGACTTCGGCGATGTCTATGGCGTATTCCTGTTCCGCCACACTAAAACTTACCAACTGCACTTCATCGCTGTGGGTATCGTCCTCGTCACGCGCACCGTATTCGATGGCCGCAACCGTTTGCAATCGGTGTTCGGCCAGACGGGCAATATCGGCAAATTCACGGGCGATGAGTTTGCGAAACTCAAGCACCATCACCATGGCGTAACCCCCTACATTTTTGAGTATGCCGGTGAGTAAATCACTGTCCACGGTAGAGCGTATGTCGTCTACACTCTCAATGTGGTGGGCATCCACACCTATGACGCTGGCCACCCGGTCGACCACAAACCCCATGGGTTGACCCATATCAATCACGATAGCCCGAGTGGCATCGTCGTGGGCGTGATCGCTCAGGCCGAATATGCGCCGCAGAGAAATGATGGGCAGCACCCGGCCACGCAGAGAGGCCAGTCCGTGCAAACTGTAAGGGGCCAAAGGAACCCGAACTGCGGTGGGGACACGGATGATCTCCTGCACGGGAGCCATGTCTACGGCAAAGGCTTCATCACCGACAATGAAGGTGACAAACTGGCGGGTATCGGATGGCAGATCTCCGTGATCGTCGTCCTGATCCCGCGTGAGGTGCGTCGGGTTTTCGTTCATGATCGCGCTCCTGATGCCTTAAAGGCTTTGCAGTTCGTCGGCGAGAGAGGCAATCTCCTCAATGGCGGCAGCCAGTTCATCTGAACCTTTAGACTGCTGTTCGGCGGCCGTGGCGGCTTCAGTGGTAGCGCGTGCCGCTTCCTGGGCGGCATCGGCGATTTGCTCTATTCCTTTTTTGGCCTGGGTGATGGCGACTGCGATTTCGTTGGCCGCAGCACTGATCTCCTCAGAACTGCGCTCAACCTCAACGGCATCCCGTTCGATGATGATCAGACTGGCAGAGGCACCGCGTGCCTGTTCGGTTTCCAGTATGGCTGATTTGACGATTTCATCCAGATCACTGCTGACGGTGTAGATTTGATCCTGCACGGCTTTGACCAGATCCTTGATGCGGTCGGCGTTTTCGGCGGAATCCCGCGCCAGATTGCGTATGTCGGTGGACACCACCACAAAGCCCTTGCCAAATTCACCGGCCCGGGCCGCTTCAATGGAACCACTCACGGCTAACATGTTGGTCTGGATGGACACCGTGGTGATGGATTCGACGATTTTGTCGATGCGACGCGATACCTGTTCGAGATCCTTGACCTGGCGGATACTGGCCCGAGTGGATTTTACGGAATGGCCTATGCCGTTTATCAGTTGTTCAATGGCTACCTTGTTGTCGGCCAGCAACCGGCGAACATTTCTGACCTTCTCGGCATTGGCTGTGGTGCGTATCAGGCCCAGTTCCAGTCCTTTCTCAATCTGGGTAATGGCTGCGGAGGATTCCTCAGTGGCGGCCGCTGTGGTTTGTGCTCCTTTGCGTATCTGCTCTATGGCGGTCATGATTTGAATGGCCGCCCGGTTGATCTCCTGTACGGCAGATGAAAGCTCCTCGGCACTGGAGGCCACATCTTCGGCACTCTTGCTGACATCAGAGGAGTTTTTCAGGTCTTCTGCCAGTTCAGACAAGGCCTGAGAAGCCTGTTCGGCTTCCAGCAAAGCCTGGGTTTGTTCGTTGACGGTTTTGGCGGATTCCTCAGCCGCTGAAGATTGTTCCTCTGCGGCTGCGGCTATGTCTTCTGCACCTTTCAAGGCCTGCCTGGCGGCCTCATTGGATTGCTGGCCCCCGATGGCAATCTCGCCCACATTGCGGACGATCTGGGTCATGTCTTCGCAAATCTGCTCAAGCTGTTCGGTGATGATCCGGCTTTTGTCTACTTCGCCTTCTACCGTTTTGGCTGATTCGTTAATGCCTTCGGAGATGGTTTTTACTTCCTGCTGAATCCGAACCACCAGGTCTTGAATCTGTTGGGCGCTTTTCTCTGAGGTTTCAGCCAGGGTGCGTACTTCATCTGCGACTACAGCAAAGCCTTTACCATGCCGACCGGCGCGGGCGGCCTCAATCGCGGCATTGAGGGCCAACAGATTGGTTTGGTCGGCGATTCTGACCACTGCCTTGACGATATCGCCGATATTGGCGGCTTGTTGCTCCAGTTCAGCGACCATCTGCACCGAAGTGGCCTGACGCTGTGCCGCCACGCTGACGTTATGGATGAGACGAACGATGTCGTCGCTGGTGCGCTGTATGAGGTTTTGTACGGCTTCACTGCGCACCTGGCTGATATTGGCATTACTCAACTGGCGTTCGATGGATGCTGTGACCTGGGTGAACGCAGCCAGTGATTCCTGCGACGCGCCTGAGGTTTGCTCGGCACCGGCGGCTATCTGGTCAGCGGCCCGTTTCAGTTCCTCGGCGGCTGAAGAGGCCTCGTTGATACCGGAAGCCAGTTGCCCGGTGGCGGCGGCTATACGTTCAGCGGCCTGCTGTTGTTTGGCGAGAGTACGCGCTCGTTTGCGTTGGGCTTCAGCCTCCCGGGCTGCCGCTGTAGCGGATGTCCGGCTGCCCTCTGAGGGGCCGGTCGGAGTGTGGGAAGATTTTTTCTTGACGAGAGCCATTGGACACCTTTTCTTGAGTGATAACAGGGGGGGCTGAGCAGGGCGGCGTATTGCCAGAGTTTGACCGGTCAGGCCCTGGATAATAGACGATAAAATGCGTCGGTGATACGGATTGCCAGGCTTGTTTTCATGTCTTGCCTTAAACCGTAACAATCACCCGCACGGCATCCAGACGTATTCGAGTGGATTGTATGCAGGTGTTCATTTCCAGAGCATGCGCCTTGATCTGATCCAGTTCGCTGGCGCGAACATTTGGGTTGACCCGCTTCAAAGATACCAGCCGTTTCAGTTCGGTGGTTTGAGCATCAAGCATCCGTTTCGCGCTGTCTTTGATTAGGCCGGGCAGGGTTTTCATGGCCTTTTTCTCCGCCAGTTTGATGCAGTGCGTGATCTGTTGGCGTTGGCCGCGGATCAACTCTACCGCATGATCGCGGTCGAAAACCCGAGCTTGTTCCACCAGACGTGAATGGGGCAGGGCACTGAGATCAGTGCCTTTGATGTCAATAAGTGATCGTATCAGGCTGGGTGGGCAATAACGGCCAATCTGCAAATAGCGCGGCGCGGCGCAGTCGACTCGGTGAAACACCTCCACCAACAACTGGCCGGCACTGAGTTCAGGGTGACTCATCACACTAAAAGCGGCATTGCCGTGTTCGCTGTTGAGTAACAAATCCATGGCCCCGCGCACCATAGGATGCTCGAAGGTCAAAAACTGCATGTCTTCCCGGGCCAGTGCGATGTGGCGTTCCAGGGTGATGGTCACGCCGTCTTCGGGGAGTTCCGGGAACTGCATTCTAAGATGCTCTCCGGGTGTGAGGATGTAACACTGATCCGAATGTTCTTCAATGTTGACCCCATAAGCATCGAATACGTCTTCCATGTAAGGCCATAAACTGCCTTCGTCATCAGCCTCATCAACCTGTTCCACCAAAGCATCTGCAATGGTTTTGCGGCAGGAATTCAGTTCCAGCAGGCGATCCCGGCCTTGTTGCAGGCTGAGTTGAATGGCCTCGGTCAATTGACGGGCCGTTTGTATGAGTGATTCTTCCGGTTCGGTCGAATCGGTGGGGTGTGCGGATAAAGCCTTTTTAAGGGCCTCGCCCAGACGACTGAATACGGCCTGACCGGTTTGACAGGGTTGGGTGAATGCCCCAAGGCCCTCGTGATACCAGCGAAACAGCGTGTGTTGGGCTGTTTTCTCGAAACAAACGGCGTGTATGCGGATGGTTTCAGTTTGGCCTATGCGATCCAGTCGACCGATACGTTGTTCGAGCAAGTCGGGGTTGAGAGGCAAATCAAACAGAATCAGGTGGTGGGCAAACTGGAAATTGCGGCCTTCGCTGCCTATTTCAGAACACACCAGTACATCGGCACCGTCTTCCTGGTCGGCAAACCAGGCGGCGGCCCGATCCCGGTTGACGATGCTCATGCCTTCATGAAAGGCCGCCGCCCGTATGCCGTTCTGACGTAAGGCTTCTTCCAGATCAATCGCCGTTTCGGCCCGCGCACAAATCACCAGCACCTTGGCATGATCCAACGCCCTGACGGTTTGGGTCATCCATTGAACGCGGGTGTCGTGTCGCCACCATTCACTGCGGGATTCAGCCGTTTTCCACAGCACTTCAGGGTGTAGCCAGTCTTCCAGGGTTTTGGCATTCGACCAAATTGCCTGATAAGCGGGTGGCAAGGGCAGTAACGTCGGTATGAGTTGACGGCCCGGAAAGCCTTTGATGGTGGCCCGGGTATTGCGGAACAGCACCCGGCCCGTACCGTGCCTGTCGAGCATGAGTTGAATCAGTTCCTGACGAGCAGGTTCGGAGCTGTCCGGGCTATCGAGTTTTTCCAGTAGTTCTTCCGCCAGATCACTGGACACTATGGACTCAAGTTGGCTGAGCGTACCCTTGCTGAGTATGGGGTCATCCAGCAAATGATGGATCATATCGGCCAATTCCTTGTATTCGGCTTCTTCAGTGAGAAAGGTGTCGAAGCTGTAGAAACGATCCGGATCCAGCAAACGCAAACGGGCAAAATGCCCCTCCTTGCCGAGTTGTTCCGGAGTGGCAGTCAGCAGTAATAATCCGGGCACGGCCTGACTGAGGGCTTCTATGAATTGGTATTCGGGGCTGATGTAACCGGATGACCATTCCAGATGATGGGCTTCATCTACCACGCATAAATCCCAGGGAGCCTCCAGCACCGCCTGCCTCAGTTTTTGATCCTCCATGAAAAAATCCAGGCTGGCCAACACCCACTGCTCGGCCATAAATGGGTTATCGTCGTCAATCTGCTGGTAACGTTCTTCATCAAACAAACTAAACCGCAGGTTGAAGCGGCGGCGCATTTCCACCAGCCATTGATACAGCAAAGGCTCAGGCACGATAACCAATATGCGCTCGGCACGACCGGTCAGCAGTTGATGGTGCATGATAAGCCCGGCTTCTATGGTTTTGCCCAGCCCGACTTCATCCGCCAATAGCACCCTGGGGGCGTGGCGTTCGGCAACTTCATGAGCGATGTAAATTTGATGGGGAATGAGGCTGGTACGTGCGCCTTGCAAACCGCGTATCGGGGATTGTTCCAACCGGGCCAGATGTTGCAAGGTTTCATACCGTAGCCGGAACAGGGCAGGGGAGTCGAGTTGACCGGTAAACAGGCGGTCATCCGGTTTGTTGAACTGCATGAAGTGGCTGATTTCCATTTCATCCAGTGTGCGTTTCTCACCCTGTGCATCCAGGCCTTCATAGCGCAATAGTCCGGCGTGTTCTTGTATGGCGGTCACGTTGAGTGTCCACCCGTCTACACTTTCCAGGGTATCTCCCCTGCTGAACACGACCCGTGTCAAGGGGGAATTGTCTACGGCATAAGTACGCCGTTCATTGCCGGCGATGAACAGCACGGTGACTCGATTATTTTCTACGTCAAGGACAATGCCCAAACCCATTTCAGGTTCGGTTTCACTGACCCAGCGTTGTCCGGGGGCAAATTTGGACAAAACGTTTACTCCTCGTTATTTTTTGTTGTGTTGCAAAAAAAAGCATGCAAAGCCCGGCTTAAATAGACCGGATCCTGCGCTCCGCCACTTTCACGGATACTGTGCATGGCCCATATGGGTGAACCCACGTCTACCGTGGAGATACCCAGCCTGGCGGCCGTTATGGGTCCAATAGTGGTGCCGCAGCCCAGGTCGCTGCGTTGCACGAAGGTTTGATGAGGCACCCCGGCCCGCTCGCAAGCCTGCATAAACAAGGCTGCGGAGTATCCGTCGGTGGCATACCGCCGATTGGCGTTGATCTTGATGGCCGGGCCACCATTTACCTTGAGTGTGTGGTCGGGTTCGTAGCTGCTGGCAAAATTAGGATGATAAGCGTGAGCGGCATCGGCACTTACCAAGCAACTACGAGCCAGAGCCTGTTTGTAGCCGCTGCGGTTATCGCCCAAGCCGATGCTGATCCGCTCCAGCACATCCGGCAGCAGGCTGCCCTTGGCCCCTGCCGGGGTTTCGCTGCCTATTTCTTCATGATCGAACAAAGCCACCACTCGGGTGGACTTGTGCGTTTGGGACTTGAGGCCGGGTTCGAGCAGAGCGATCAAGGCGGCATGACAGGAGCTCAGATTATCCAGTTGACTGGCGGCGATGAACTCCTGACCAACGCCCCAAAAGGTTCCGGCTTGAGTGTCGTGGGCCAGTAAATCCCAGCTTAGAATGTTGTGGGGTTCGCACCCCAGCCGATTGGCCAGCAGTTCGACAAATACGGTTCCGCCAAACAGCAGCGGCAATTCGCTTTGGCGGTTGAGCTTAAGACCGTCTTCATTCACACCCCGGTTAAGGTGTATGGCCAGATTAGGCAGACGCAGCAAGGGATCGGGATGATGGAACAGCCGAGTGTCCACCCCACCCGCGCCGCTCAAGAAAACCCGACCCGACAGGCCCAGATCACGATCGGTAAACGTGGCCAGAATGGGGCTGCCATACACCTCTACGCCCAGCCGCAGCAAAGGACCCGATTCCCGTGCAATTTTGGGTTTCAGGCGCAGGCCGGGAGAGTCGGTGTGCGCACCCACAATGAGAAAACCAGCTTGAGAGGGGGGATCCGTACCCGGTAGGAACGCTACCAGTGATGATCCGCCCCGTGTCAGATAGTAGCCACAATCGGCTGATAATTCAGGCCATGATTCACGCTCATCCAGACAGCTAAACCCTTGTGCCTGCGCCAGGCCAGAAGCAGTAGCGACTGCGTGCCAAGGGGTAGGGCTGGCCTGGATGAAGTCCAGCAGGCGTTGAGTGCTGTCATTAAACAAAGATGTGTTCATGGAGGCTCCGGGCCGCAGTGAAAAATGACGGGTATGTTAACGGGAAAAGCCGCTGGTGTTTACTGTTTTTGGGGGCGATTTATGGCTAAACATTCAAGGAATCAGCCTCACCGCCAAAATGCGGCACGCCGTGTACATGCGAATGAATTCGCACCTGCATATAGGTGTGAACTACCGGCGCAGAGTAATCAAACTGACAGTCCTGGGGTGTTTAGGGTAAGCATTCGGACAGTATGTCGGGTTGATTGATAAAGAATTGATGAAATAGTTTGTCGGTTTTCACGGTGCGAATGAATTCGCACTTACAGGTTCGTAGTTCCGCATTTGGGCGGAATTTCCGTACTGTATCTCCCGCACATGTCCAGGCAATGTTTCTGGCCATCGGAAGTTATCGAGAAATCATGATGATTGCGGTTCATATCCCTGGAACCCGTTTCAGGTTTCAATACTGCGCCGCGTATTTCAATATACTCCAAGTCCATGATAGCCGCTAAATCCCAGTACCAGTACGCCCCCATATCGGCGGGTATCAGGTTGATCAATCGTGCACCCTGGGGCATGAACACCATATTGGCCAGACTGGCACCACAAACTCCCACCACGATTTTTGCCGTGGCAAATAATCGTACGGCTTCAATACAGGATAATTCAGAGCCCAATACCTTCTCAAAACCAAAAGCCTTTAGTTTTGAAAACAAGGCCTCCTCGTCAATCAAATACCGATCGGCGGCATCTTGCCGCGATACAAACAACTTCTTGTCAGGGATTATTGGCCTGGAAACGGTTTTGGATACCAGTGCCTGGTAAAACTCCCTTATCTTGGGGTGTTTGACCAGAGGATGCCTGGAAAATCCGACAACACGATGCAGGGTTTTAACGGTACAGGTGGCCTGAGGAATGACAGGCACATAGCGTAACCGCCGTCTCCAGGGGGAATCTACAAGAGTGCCATAACCGAATAAATCATCCAGAAAGATAATTTTGTCCTGCGGGTATCCGCATACTTCAAGAAACTGAAGGAAGCGGGCACGAAATAATAAAGGTATCCGGCCAGAAATGAGTATCACCAGGTCTGGTTCATATACCTTTTGCTGTTCCAGCCAGAAGAATAGGGCCGGCAGGCCGTCGGTAAGCCAGTGGCCGTAATTGATCGGGAAACCATCCAGTAATAACGCCGTTTCAAATCGGGCTTCTGGCAGGGAGAATGATCGCCAGTTTAGCGGCAGGTCATATAATCGATGGTGCGTCCCGGTTCCTTCCAGCCTGATATTTGTTTCGTTGCATAAAATCGCCGTGGTTCTGGAATGTACGGGATTCAGATCAGGTGTCAGGACGACATTCCGGTACACCTGATGTTCAACTGAACCTATGGGTTGATTCAGTATGCGACGGCTATCAAACGCATCAGCCATTCCGAATTGAGGAGGAGACGATCTGAGATAGCTTGAGGGTTTGGTCAGGTTTTCAACGTGAACATCGGCCATTATGACAATACTCAGATTCCGGCGGGGGTTAGGCCGTCAGGAGGTTGGTCTGTGCAAGGCTCATACGACCTCCCCCACATAAGGGGAGGTCAAAAAGAATGGCCTTAGTACGCTTTGGCAATCAGAACTTTTTGAGCGGCTTCAGTGGCGACACCGCGATGGATGGGGGCGTTTTGTTCACTCAGGGTGGCTTCAAGGGCACTGAGACAGAACAGCACATTTTTGGGTGAAGCACTGTATCCCATCAGGCCGATGCGCCAGATTTTGCCGGCCAGTGCGCCCAGGCCTGCGCCAATTTCCAGCCCATAGCGATTCAGCAAAGTGCTGCGTACCCGGGCTTCATCCACCCCGTCGGGGATGGTGACGGCATTCAGTTGCGGCAAACGGGCGGCTTCATCCACGATAAAACCCATGCCCAGGGCTTCAAGCCCGGCTTTCAAGGCTTCGTGCATAGTCCGGTGGCGTTGCCAGGAGGCTTCTATGCCTTCTTCCTGCAAAAGCACCAAAGCTTCATGCAGGCCGTACAAGGCATTGATGGGTGCAGTGTGATGATAGGCCCGTTTGGCTCCACCGCCCCAATAATTCATGACCAGGCTGAGATCAAGAAACCAGCTTTGAACCTTGGTTTTGCGGTTTTTGATCGCTTCAACTGCGCGAGGACTAAAAC
>JBPCSC010000046.1:0-4314 GCA_051007495.1 Methylococcaceae bacterium
AGCCGAAGCTGAAGCCAGGCGCAAAGCCGATCTCGACGCCAAACAAAAAGCCGAGGCTGAAGCCCGAGAGAAAGCCGAATCCGATCGCAAGGCCGAAATTCAGCGCGAACTCAAAGCCGAACAACTCAGAAAGGCTAAAGAAGAAGCGGATCGCCAGGCCTTAAAGGAGCGATTGCAAGAAGAAGAATCAGATGCTTCCCAGCAAAAAGCGGTGGAGAGTGCAGCCAGAGCCTGGGCGGAGACCTACATCAAACCCAGAGTTCAACGCTCATGGCTGCGCCCGCCTTCAGCCAAAAACGGGATGTCCTGTATAATCCAGGTCAAAACGATCCCGGGCGGAGAAGTCGCCAGTGTGCGCATCATCAAAAGCAGTGGCGACTCGGCCTTTGACCGATCCGCCGAAGCCGCCGTATACAAGGCTTCTCCCTTGCCCATGCCCACCGACTCCAAGGTTGAGCAACAGCTTAGATCTTTCACTTTCACATTCAAGCCTGAATAGAACACTAGGTATACCATGATCAAACGATTGCTAGTTGCCCTCTGTCTCACGCTGGTGGCTAACTTGTCACTGCTGACTACGGCCCGGGCAGAACTTAATGTGCAAATCACTCAAGGGGTGGAAGGAGCCGTTCCTGTTGCTGTGGTGCCATTTGCCCAATCCCTGCTTCCGGGCGAAAACATAGGCAGCATCGTCGCTGCCGACCTCAACCGCAGTGGTCGCTTCCGCACTCTGCCGGTGAGTGACATGCTCGAACAACCCACTGCACCGGAACAGGTTCGCTTCAAAACCTGGCAGGTACTCGGACAGGACAATCTAGTGATAGGCCGCATCACACCCGCTGGCGGCGGCCATTATGAAGCCGAGTTTTTTCTCTACGATGCCATTCGGGGCACTCAATTACTCAACGGCAAACTCCCCTTTGCAGAACATGAACTGCGCCGGGTTGCCCACCGCATCGCGGATATCATCTACCAGAACCTGACCGGCGAGATGGGGGCGTTCGCGACCCGAGTGGCTTACGTCACTCAAGCCATAGACGCCAATCGCAACCGCCTGTACCGCTTGCAAGTTGCCGATACGGACGGCTTCAACCCCAAATCCATCATCAGTTCGCCCGAGCCTATCATGTCACCGGCCTGGTCACCGGACGGCAAGCAGATTGCCTACGTCTCGTTCGAGAGAAAAACCTCGGCGATATTCGTGCAGACGCTGGCCACCGGTGAACGCCAGAAAGTGTCGGAACTGCCCGGCATAAACGGTGCCCCGGCCTGGTCTCCCGATGGCAGCCAATTGGCTCTTACACTTTCCAAAGACGGAAACCCTGACATTTACGTCTTGAATCTGGCGACCCGAGCCCTGAGACGCATCACCGATCATCTCGCCATAGACACAGAACCCAACTGGTCTAAAGACGGCAAAACGCTGGTGTTTACATCAGATCGTGGGGGAAAGCCCCAGTTGTATCTGGCACCTTCAGCCGGTGGAGCGGCCCAGCGTCTGACCTATAATGGCGACTACAACGCCGGGGGGGTGTATTCACCGGACGGACGCAGCATCGCCATGGTGCATGGAAATGGCGGAGACTACCGTATCGCACTCATGGATCTGCAAACCCGCGCCGTCAGAATACTCAGCAAGGGACGCCTGGATGAATCCCCTGGATTTGCTCCCAACGGCAGCATGATCCTGTACGCCTCCCACAGTGGAGGTTCGGCTCAACTGGATGCGGTTTCGGTGGATGGCAAAGTTCACCAAAGCCTGAAAATTGACGGAGGACAGGTAAAGGAACCGGCTTGGTCTCCCTGAACCCGTCTACATAACTTTAACCCACGTCTTATTGTTGATATTGAAAACCTTAGGGGAATAAACGATGAAATCAGTTAAAACGACTCTGTTGGCCATCAGCTTGGCCTTGGTAATCTCCGGTTGCAGCTCCAAAGGCGGCCCGACCAATGATGGTACCTCAGGTACCGATGGCATGAACGGCACTGGCGGCCCGGAGATCAGCGGATACAACGATGGCTCCAATTTCGGAGGCAGTGGTACGGCAGGTGGAGCGGGTGGCTATGGGACTGGTGGCGGCGGTGCGGATGCCCTGGATCCAGCACTGAATGACCCCTCCAGCCCCTTGTCCAAGCGCGTGATTTATTTCCGTTACGACAGCTTTGAAGTCCTGCCTGAATATCAATCAGTGCTCAATGCTCACGCCGCCTATCTGGCCTCGCACAGTTCGCGTTCCGTAACACTGGAAGGCAATGCAGACGAGCGCGGTTCTCCTGAATACAACATTGCCTTGGGTGAGCAACGCGCCAAGGCCGTTTCAAAGATGATGCAGTTGCAAGGCGTTAACGCCGGGCAATTGCAGGTAGTCAGTTACGGCGAAGAAAAACCGGCGGTTCCAGGCCATGACGAAGCGGCCTGGCAGCAAAATCGCCGAGTAGAAATCTCTTATTCAGGACGCTGAAACCATGTTTTCCCGAGCCATGCGGACGGGGTTTCTGGGTGGGATGCTCGCGCTGGCATCCCACTCAATCCATGCTGAACCCTACAACAACCCGAGCTACGATACCGCCGGTTACGGCGTAGTCACCCTGGACGAGCGCGTTGCCAAGCTGGAAAAACAACTCACTGGTTCAACCTTGCTCGAAATGTTCAACACCATGGAACGGCTTCAAGCTGAGGTGCTGCGTTTGGGCGGACAGGTGGAAGAACTCAACCACGCACTCGAAACCCTACGCAAACAGCAAAAAGACATGTACCTGGACTTGGATCAAAGGATGCAAGCCGGCACCCGTCCTGCCTATTCCAGCGGAAGCCCGGCACCCACATCAGGAGACACCGTCGATACGGATGTGCCTCAGAAACCGGCCCCTGACACCCTGGTTACTCCCGCTCCCAAACCCACCACCGCCACGGCCAGCAATGAGTCTTCCGGTCGTCAGGCGGCATACCAGAAAGCCTTTAACCTGCTCAAGGACAGCAAATACCCTGAAGCCATCAGGGATCTCAAGGCGTTCATAACCAGTTACCCCAGCGGAGAGTTCTCCGACAACGCCTATTACTGGCTGGGAGAAGCCCAATACGTGAACGGCGATCGCACCACCGCACGCGACACCTTTAGGGATATGATCAAAAAATTTCCCCAAAGCAGCAAAGTGGCCGATGCCTTGCTCAAAATCGGCTACATTGAGTACGACTCAGCCCAATATGCCAATGCCAAAGAATTGCTGAACGATGTCATCAAACGCTATCCAGCTTCCAGTGCGGCTCGCATGGCCGAGAAACGGCTGGAAAAAATCAAAACTGAAAAACACTAAACATCTCCGAAAACCCTCGCTATGACTACGCTCAGGATTACGGAGATTTTTTATTCCCTGCAAGGCGAGACCCGCACGGTCGGATGCCCGACGGTGTTCATACGCCTGACGGGCTGCCCTTTGCGCTGTGTTTATTGTGATACGGCGTATGCGTTTAGCGGCGGCAGCAGGTGGAGTATTGAGTCGATACTGGACGAAGTAGCCCGGTACACTCCGCGTTACGTCACCGTTACCGGCGGCGAGCCTTTGGCCCAACCGGAATGTTTAATCCTGCTGAATGCGCTGATTGAAACCGGGTATCACGTCTCACTGGAAACCAGCGGTGCGCTGGATGTAGCCGAAGTGCATCCTGCTGTGGTCAAGGTCATTGATCTTAAAACACCCGGTTCTGGAGAAATGGCTCGAAATCGTCTGGAAAATCTCAAGCACCTAGGCCCTGACGATCAAATCAAATTTGTCATCACCGGCACTGAAGATTACATTTGGGCCAAAGAACAACTCAACCATTACCGTCTGCATGAGACTTGCGAAGTGCTATTCTCTCCGGCTACCGGACAGCAAAACCCGATGGAACTGGCAGATAGCATCCTGAGAGACCAGCTGCCGGTACGGTTTCAGATTCAAAGTCACACACTGTTATGGGGCGATTGCCCGGGGCGATGATCATGAAGAATGCTGTGATTTTGTTATCGGGTGGGCTGGATTCGGTCACCACTTTGGCCTTTGCCAAAGAACTGGGCTATTCCTGTTACGCGCTGAGTTTCGATTACGGTCAAATCCACGGGGCCGAACTGCGCTCAGCGCAGCGGGCCGCTCAACACTATGGCGTAAAGCAACACAAAATCATCCGTATCGGACTGGACGAAATTGGCGGATCAGCCTTGACCGACCCTTCGATTCCAGTTCCCAAACACCCTGGAGTCGGCATACCGGCAACCTACGTTCCGGCCCGCAATACCTTGTTTTTGGCGTTTGCCTTAGCCTGGGGCGAGGTGC
>JBPCSC010000047.1:0-2360 GCA_051007495.1 Methylococcaceae bacterium
CCAAGGCGACACCCTGCAGGTGATAGTGCGGGGCGGGGTGTATTATGGCAGTGTCGCCAAGGCCACTGTGACCATAGGTGATGTCAGCGAGGCATTCATCGTGACCGCCAAAGCGGCCCCGATAATGGTTAACGACACTACCCCTGATGCGTTCAGGTTTGGGGATTTAACCGGAGTATTGCCGGATAAGGCCTATACCTCCAACAGTATTACCGTACAAGGCATCAATACCCCCACGCCTATTCGCATTGGTGGAGGTATTTACTCCATCAATGGGGGCGAGTTTACTAATGCTACGGGCACCGTGAACAATGGCGATACCGTGCAGGTGAGCGTGCGGGTGGGGGTAGATTATGGCAGTGTCGCCAAGGCCACCGTCACCATAGGCGATGTGAGTGCTGTATTTTCAGTAACGGTTATGGCTGCATCGGCTGTTGATAGCACGCCTGATCCGTTCACCTTAACGGATATGAACAATATCGCGCCCGGCCAACTGGTTCTTTCCACTCCCATTACCATTAGCGGTATCAATACGGCTGTACCGATCACTATCAAGGGTGGTGACTATACCCTCAACGGGAGCGGTTTTACTCATCAGGATGGGACAGTGAGGAGCGGCGATACGGTGCAGATTAAACTTTTGGCTTCGGTGCTGTATAGCACCTCGGTTGAGTCCGTACTGACTGTGGGTACTGTGAGCGATACCTTTACTGTAACCACGCAGGACGCACCCATTATTGATGCAACACCAGACAGCTTTAGTTTCAAGCCACAAAATGGTGTAAGCCGGGGCCAGAGTGTGGCCTCTAATGTCGTCAGCATTAAGGGTGTTTCCATGCCGGTGAAAATCAGTGTCGTCGGAGGTGAAGGCCAGTATGCCATTAACAAAGGGGCATTCACTCGCTCGGATGGGGTGGTGGTGGAGGGGGATACCGTGCAGGTCAGGGTAATTGCTTCCAGCGAATACAACGAAACAATAGTGGCGACTGTGCTGGTGGGCGGCGTACCCGCTCGTTTTTCGGTCACCACCCAAACCGCCCCGCCCAGTCTTTCCGGTTGGGCGCGTGATCTGGTTAAAAGCGTAGATCTCCTGCCCAAAATCGGCGGCGGAGACAGTTATGGGGCGACTATGGATGGGGTTAATGAGGTGCTGTGGGTCGCGGCTCCACAGGCGACTTCACAAGGCTTCAAGCAGCGCGGGGTCATTTATCCCTGGCAACGTGGCAGCGATGGTCGTTTTGTCGAGGGGAATGCCTTGTCGCAAGGTATGGCCGGGGATCAGTTTGGCCGGCGCATGGTGTTCGATCAGGCCTTTGCTTTTGTGGCCGCACCTTATGTTGACCGGGACGCGCTCAAGGACATCGGTCGGGTGTATGTGTATCAGCGACAGGGGGATCGGTATGTTTCGGGCAAAGCCCTGGAAGCCCCTGAGTCGTATGGTAATGCCCAGTTCGGGCAGGCCATCAGCGTGTCGGCCAACTGGTTGGCAGTGGGTGCGCCGGGCGTGGGCAAGGACGATGGTCGGGTGTATCTCTACGCTTACGAACGCGGTCAGTGGGTGCGTCGCCAGACATTAAGCGCACCTAAAGGTCAGGAGGGTAGCCGCTTCGGTACGGGCCTGGCTCTGGCCGGGGATTGGCTGGTGGTGGGTGCGCCGCAGGGCAAGCGCGATACACACTTGGGATTACGCAGCGGGATGGTGTTTGCCTATCAACTCAAAGGCGATCAATGGCAGGCGGTATCCGCAGAGCAACTGCCCTTGCCGGATGCCAGTCAACATCGGACGGGTGACTTGGGCGCGGTGATTAAACTGGTGGGTGAGACGCTGGCGGTGGTGGCCCCGAAAACGGGGATACGCAACACCGAAACTGGTGGCACACACAGCGAAGCCGGGCGGATTTTCCTGTACAGCCTGGACGGGGGCACTCAGACCTGGCGTTTGGATGACACGCTGCAAATGCCGATGAAATATCTGATTCAGAACGGCGCACAGTTTGGTTCCAGCCTGAGCCTGACCGATCAGGGCCGCTGGATGGTGGTCGGCGCACCGGGGGCGGATCAGGTGCAGGAACTGGATGGGGACAATCAATTCGACATCGGTCGGGTGTTTGTTTACCAGCTACGGCCTACCGGTTGGGAGTTGGTGCATGAACTCAAGGGCGAGGAAAAATCTACCCGTTACGGCACAAATGTGCAGTTCACCAGCCAGGAATTGCTCATCGCCAATGGCAAAGGGCTGGTGCAAGTGTATAAGGCAGATACAGGCCAGTGAGGTATCAGGCGGTTATATGAGTAGGTGCGAATGTGTCGCACCTACGGAGCGAGGGCGTCCCGCCCTTGCGAGGCCAGGATGGCCTCGC
>JBPCSC010000048.1:0-2243 GCA_051007495.1 Methylococcaceae bacterium
CAGTTACTTGCACGCCTGGAGCAGCGAAAGAAAAACTGAACGGGATACGGTGTGATAATGAGGGTGATATCGCTGAATGACTGGGCGTTACAAGAATTGATTGGGTATTATGTCAACTATAGCACACCAATCAGAACCAAAAAATATACTCAAGCAAAGCGAGTTTTTGTTATATGTATACTCGACAAAGTTTGCCTCATAAAAATCATGTCTGCCTTGACCTTTAATTATAGTACTGAGTCCCCCGCTTCCTCATGGATTGAATCTTGAATAGCACTTGGTTGGGTAAAACCCACCCTCCCGTTCAGTCGCGCCGAGCTTTGCCAATGCACGCCAAACCCTGAAGCGCATTCCCGCCTTCGGGTGCGGAAACCCGATTCAATAAAGATTTCCGCTTGGCAACTTCAGACTGATGGAAGCACCCATGATTATAAGGGTTGCGTGAAATGCGGGGAGGTCAATTGCATATAGTGCCCCCAATTAAAATAAAACACGATCATAAATGGTTTTAAGCCAGGTTTTTTTGGGTATGGAATCAACATGTTAAATGTATCGTGTCGTTTGATTGTAGGCGGTCATCAACGCTGCACATTAGCCCAATCAACAAAAACACCTTTATCTTAACCGCCTATCCCGGCCATGGGCGGCCTCCCACCCCAACCATCGAGAACAACTCCATGCTCACCGGAGACATCCGCAATCAAATCGACCGCATCTGGGACGCTTTTTGGTCCGGCGGCATTTCCAACCCGCTCGAAGTCATCGAGCAAATCACCTACCTCCTGTTTCTGCGCCGCCTGGACGAACTGCACACCGCCGAAGAACGCAAGGCCACCATGCTCAAGCGCCCCATGGCCCGGCGGATTTTCCCTGAGGGGGTCGACCCAAAAGGCAAGCCCTACGATCAACTGCGCTGGTCGCGGTTCAAGAACGCTAACCCCTGCGAGATGTTTACGGTGGTGGGCGAACATGTCTTTCCGTTCCTGCGCACCTTGGGCGGCGATGATTCGACCTATGCCCATCACATGAAAGATGCCCGCTTTACCATCCCGACGTCCGCCTTGCTGGTGAAGGTGGTGGAGCTTTTGGATCATGTGCCCATGGAAGACCGCGACACCAAAGGTGACCTCTACGAGTACATGCTGGGCAAAATCGCCAGTGCCGGGCAGAACGGCCAGTTTCGCACCCCACGCCATATCATCCAGTTAATGGTAGAACTGACCGCGCCCCGCTCTACCGATGTCATCTGCGATCCGGCATCCGGCACCTGCGGCTTCCTGGTGGCGGTGGGGGAATATCTGCGCCATCGGCACCCGGAAATCTTCCGCGACGACAAGCTGCGCCAGCATTTCCACCATGGGCTATTCAACGGCTTCGACTTCGACAACACCATGCTCCGCATCGGCAGTATGAATATGCTGCTGCACGGCGTGGAGAACCCCGATATCCGCTATCGCGATTCGCTGGCCCAGGACCGTGCGGGCGAGGATGAGAAATACACCCTGGTGCTGGCGAATCCCCCTTTCGCCGGATCGCTGGACTATGAAAACTGCGCCAAGGATTTATTGCAGGTGGTCAAAACCAAAAAGACCGAACTGCTGTTCCTGGCCCTGTTCCTGCGGTTGTTGAAGCCGGGCGGACGGGCGGCGGTCATCGTGCCGGATGGGGTTTTGTTCGGGTCCAGCAAGGCGCATAAAACCTTGCGGCAAACCCTGGTCGAGGAGCAGAAACTCGACGGCGTGATTTCCTTGCCCAGCGGCGCGTTCAAGCCTTATGCCGGGGTGTCCACCGCCATCCTGCTGTTCACCAAGACCAACTCCGCCGGAACCGACCATGTTTGGTTTTATGATGTGACCGCCGACGGGTGGAGCCTGGACGATAAGCGTCAGCCGCTTTTGGCCGAGGACAAGCTGGGCTGTATGCCGTCGCATCTGCCGACTCAAAACGACCACGCCAGGAACAACCTGCCCGATGTGCTGGCCCGCTGGAAAAACCGCAACGGCGCGGAACGGGATCGCCCACGCACCGCGCAAAGCTTTTGTGTGCCCAAGGCCGATATTGCCGCCAACGGCTACGACCTGAGCCTGAACCGCTACAAGGAAGTGGTGTATGAGGAAGTGGCGCATGTGCCGCCCAAGCAGATTTTGGCGGAATTGGCGGAATTGGAGCGGGAGATTGAGGCGGGGTTAAGGGCGTTGGGAGGGATGTTGGTTTGACGTGCCAGGATGGGCGCACATCAATTT